>DAOTAZ010000266.1:0-5254 GCA_035382965.1 Chitinispirillaceae bacterium
CATCAAAAAAACTAAAAAAAGTCTTGATTTTTAACTTAGGAACTCTGGGGTGAAAAATTGACTTATACGCTTAAGTTCCAAAATCACCCCAGAGGTGCCTCAACGATTCAACATTTCACCTGCGAGGTGATCCGGAATTTAACGAGTTAAGTCACGATTTCATCCCCGAGGTAAATCGATTAGCTCATTCAGATGTGATATGTTTGCTCTTCTTTCTCATTCCGGACCGGAATCGACATCACCGATTTGATGCAGTTGTTTCTCACATTACCGGAATGTGATTAATAATGATCCGATTATGGCAGGTCATCTCCGGGGTGAGGAAATGACTTACCCGATAGTCACAAAGTCACCTCTGGGGTGAAAAATTGACTTATACGCTTAAGTTCCAAAATCACCCCAGAGGTGCCTCAACGATTCAACATTTCACCTGCGAGGTGATCCGGAATTTAACGAGATAAGCCCGGGCTGTTACATTTCACCCCTTCAGTGCGACTATGTCTACTAAGAAGGTAGGTTTGCCTCTATCTGTTCTTTGATTATGGACTCTTCGAAGCTACAAACCGCGAACTTATTGTCACAGGGGACTAAAAAAAACCACCCGGGGTTCTCTCCCCCCGGGCTGTGCAGCATTTTCAGGAATTTTTCACCTTTGAGAGCGCTCCCGTAAGCCAGTCAACCCAACCCTCAAGCCCCTGATCCATCCTGCAGGATACCTCCAGTACACCCACCTTCCCGTTCAGTTTCCTGACACTGGAGATATAGTACTCCTTGTCAAAATCCGTATACTGGATAAGATCGATCTTGTTTAGCACCACAAGCCCGCACTCATTGAAAAGAAGTGGATATTTCTCCGGCTTGTCATGACCTTCGGTCACAGATGAAATAGCGATCTTGAAATGCTCCCCTATATCGAACTCCGCAGGGCAGACAAGATTTCCCACATTTTCAACGAAAATTATATCTGTTTTGTCCAGATCAAATTCGCCAAGCGCCTTGCGGATAGTGACCGGCTCAAGATGACATGCACCGTCGGTGTTGATAAGCGCAATTGGAATATCGTACTTCTGAAGCCTTATTGCATCCTTGTCAGTAGCTACATCACCCTCGATTACCCCCATAGACAGCCTGTCCTTCAGAAGGGAAAGTGTCTTTTCAAGAAGTGTAGTCTTCCCGGAACCCGGTGACCCGATCAGGTTCACCATCATTACCCTCTTCTCCTTAAGAAGATCCCTTACAAGCTGGGCCTCACCCTCAACCGCCTCCATGATATTCTTTACAATCTTTATCTCCATCTACTCTCCCTCCATCGATTCTATCTGAAGTTCTTTCCCTTCTATCACATCGACATCAACGCCATTACATCCTTCACAAACAAAGAAATTGTCCTCCACAGCAAACTCTCTCCCGCAGTCGCGGCAGACAGCTTTTGCAGGCACAAAATTTATCTTAACCTCAGCAGATTCTGCCACAGTGCCAATCTTTGCCGTATCAAACGCAAATTGAAACATCTCAGGCACAACCTGCCGCAGCTTTCCGATTTTAAGGTTAACCATCGTAACCCTGGAAATTCCATTTTCCGCAGCAGCAGATTCTATCACCTTCAGAAGATTTTCTACAATACTAAGCTCATGCATAAACCAAAACCAAATGTCCAAAAAACACAAATAACAATCAACAAATCCTGGGCAACTGATCCCCTGCAGGCATGCTTATAATCCTTGTCCCGCCCACAACAGTTTTCATCTTAACCTTTGAAGCTTCATCTGTCACCCGTCCCACTATTGCAGCATCTTTGCCCTGAGGATTCTTTCTCATTATGTCCAGCACAAGCGGCGCAGCTTCCTCCCGTACAACCATCACCACCTTGCCCTCATTGGCGATAAACAGAGGATCAAAACCGAACATATCACACATGCCCCTCACTGCCTTTCGAACAGGAAGAGCCTTCTCATCTATCTCAATCCCTACTCCCCCATCCTCGGCCAGTTCGCAGAGCACTGTTCCCAGCCCTCCCCGGGTCGCATCACGCATGAACGCAACCGCGTCTGTTTTATCAAGCACATCTGCTATGATCCGGTTAAGCGCCGCACAGTCACTTTTTACATCAGCAGAAAACGTCATCCCCTCCCTGGCAGCCAGAATAGCCATCCCATGATCACCTAAAAACCCGTTTACAATAACCACATCCCCGGGTTTCACCCCCTCGCAACTCCCGGTACAAGCCCGTCCATTTCTGAATGAGCCTATCCCTGCAGTTGTAATAAAAAGCCTGTCAGCCTTTCCCCTGTTGACCACCTTGGTATCACCGGTCACTATCGATACACCGGCCTCAAGAGCAGTCTTTGCCATGGAATCCGCTATTCTTTCCAGATCAGAAAAGGGAAAACCCTCCTCGATAATGAAAGAAGCGCTTAACGCCAGCGGTGTCGCCCCGCTTACAGCCAGATCATTTACCGTCCCGCACACAGAGAGCTTCCCTATATCCCCTCCAGGGAAAAACAACGGATTGACCACAAAGGAATCGGTTGTAAAGGCAGCCCTCTCACCGCCGATATTCATCACTGCGGAATCGCTGCGCTGCTCAAGGACAGGGTTGGAAAAACGGGATGCGAAAACGGAATCGATCAATTGATGGGTAAGACGGCCGCCGCTGCCGTGGTTGAGAAGAATCACTTTATTTTCCATAATCTCCGTACTGAAAATAAGCCGAACAGGTTCCCTCCGATGAAACCATACAGGCACCCACAGGGCTGTCCGGAGTACATGTCTTTGCAAACAGTTTACAATCGTAAGGTCCGGCAACACCCTTGAGGATACTGCCGCAAATACACCCTTTACTCTCTTTTGTTTTCTCCACTTCAACTTCGATTGCCTCTGCAGCGTCAAACCTGCGGTATTTCTCCCTAAGTTTCAGCCCGCTGAGAGGAATTACCCCAAGCCCCCGCCAGTAATCATCGACAGGCTCGAACACCTCACCTGTAATCGCCTGTGCCCTGAGATTTCCCTCAGGACGAACAACGCGTTTATACTGGATCTCTACCCTGGCAGCCTTTTCCTCGAACTGCTTTACAATCATCCATATCGACTGAAGAATGTCGGAGGGCTCGAATCCGGAAATCACACACGGTTTTCTGTATTTTTCCGCTATCGGTTCATAGATACTGCTTCCGGTAATCACACTTACATGTCCAGGACAGAGATACGCGTCAATCTTTACACCCTCATCGATAAGCGCGGTCATCACAGGAGGCATCACCTTGTGTGAACTGAGCACAAAGAAATTGCCCGCAGACACTTTCTCTGCCTCAATAATCCCAATAGCTGTACCCGGAGTAGTTGTCTCAAACCCGATCCCCAGGAAAACCACCTTTTTGTCCGGGTTTGCCAATGCGATCGCAATAGCTTCCAGAGCCGACCACACCACCTTTACATCAGCACCGGCGGCCCGCTCCTTTTCAAGCGATGATGAAGACCCGGGGACACGGATCAGATCACCATAGGTGGCAATGATTACTTCCGGTTTACGGGCAAGAGCAACAGCGCGATCGATAAAACGGATATCTGAAACACAAACCGGACATCCGGGCCCGGAGATAAGGCGTACTGTCTCCGGAAGCATCGATGGGATACCGTAGCGCTGAAGAGTCATCGTGTGGCCCCCGCACACTTCCATTATTGTAACAGGGGTTTTTGATTCTGCACGGATACGCTCAGCTAAGGCACAACAGTCCCGGTAGTTTCTGAAATCTTCCCGGATATTCATTGTTCACCGGAACTTTCCGAAAGCTGTTTAAAGAGGGAAAGCGTTTGTTCAGCTTCATCCATATCCATCTTTTCCAGAATATACCCTGAGTGAACCAGCACAAAATCGCCAATCTCAAGATCTTCAACCAGGTGGGTAGCAGCTTCACAAACTACTTCTCCGAAATCAACACCCGCCTTCTGCTCTTTTATCCAAACCACTTTTCCCGGAATTCCTAAACACATTGCCTGTTTCGTCTCCCGGCTGCCACGGCCAACAGCCCCAGCGCTATCCCCCCGTCATTGCAGGGAATCAGGCTGTGAGTGTAAACCGTAAAACCAGCCTTTTTCAATTGCTCCTTTGCCCACCTGAAAATAAATCTGTTCTGGAAACACCCACCAGATAAAACGACCGAATCCAGCCCTGTTTTTCTCCGGATCTCCAGACAGGTCTTCTCTATAATATCGATTATGGTGCTGTGAAAACGTCCTGAAATCTCCGGCACTGAAACACCGTTTAAAACATCATCACAGATTTTTTTCACTGCAGGACGTAAATCAATGCTACCACTTAACTCCCAGTCGTAGGGATTCATTCTCTTTTCCTCATCGCAATACCCCTCCAGCCTCATCGCTGCCTCTGCCTCAAAGCTGTTAAATGAGCAGATACCAGCAAGTGCTGCAACTGCATCGAAAAGCCGGCCGACACTGGAGGTTAACAGGCAGCCTATTTTCCTTTTCATGGCGAATCCGACCGCCTCGAGCATCTGAGGGTCTACCCCCTTGAAAAACTGCCCGAACTCCCTTGAAAAATCCTCACCTGCGATATCGTAAAGATACGCTGCAGCCATGCGCCATGGCTCCACAGAGGCTCTGTCTCCGCCGGGAAGATTTACATACCGAAGATGGGTAAACCGTCTGTACTGCACAAGGTCACAGACAAGAAACTCTCCTCCCCATACCGCTCCGTCATCGCCAAGCCCCACACCATCGAATGATACTCCGATTACCTCCCGGTCAATATTGTGCTCCGCGAGGCATGATGCGATATGGGCGTGATGATGCTGTACCTCGGTGACAGGAAGCCCGCTCTTATGGGCAAAGATACTGGAGAGGTAATCAGGATGTTTGTCGCAGGCAAAAAGCAGAGGATCTACCCGGAAAATAGATCTGAAACGCCCCAGTGACTCCTCAAAAAAGGAAAGCGTTTCCGCGTTTTTGAGGTCACCGATATGCTGGCTTAAAATTGCTTTATTCCCCTTCCCCACTGCAAAACAGTTCTTAAGCTCCGCCCCCACAGCCACAATGCCGTCGACATTCTGGGAAAGATTGACCGGTGATGGCACAAGGCCTCTGCTGCGACGTAAAGTAACCACCTGCCCTGCATAAACCGCTGCAACCGAATCATCGACTCTGTTGTAAATATCCCTGTTATAGCACAGCACCGCATCAGCGATTCCTTTGAATGTCTCCAAAGCCTCGGAATTGCTGATCACAACCGGTTCTTCTG
>DAOTAZ010000267.1:0-5249 GCA_035382965.1 Chitinispirillaceae bacterium
ACCCAATATCCCAAGAAAGTCTACGTTGATACAGCGAATAACAGGGTTTACTGGCCGCTTGAAAAAGAGGTATATGTCAGGCTTGCCGAAGGCGCAGATAAATCTGCTCCATCCTATATACTTTCTACAGATGAGGGAAGCGGTGCGGCCAAAGGGCTTAAGCTCGATGTGTCGGGACGCCAGTCCCTGCGATGGATAAACGCCATAACAAACGAAACGGTAAATCTTCGTTTCTATGCTGACGGGGAACCTCCTGTGTGTAAAATCAAACTGGAGGGAGCTCCGGCATTTATAAATCCCAATCCTTTAAAAGTGCCTTCAGATTCTTCCGGCGTAAAAGAAAAGACTTTACTTCCTCCGAATGTCCCTTTTTATGGCAAAGGGCTGGAACTGCAGATCGAAAGTGAAGACAGACATTCAGGTGTGGATGCGGTTTATTTGTCGATCAACAACTCAGCTTACAAACGGCTGAATGGAAAGATGACGATTAATGAAGAGAATGTTTACGAAGTCGCCTGTTTTGGCGCTGATCGTGTAGGGAATACAAGCATACCACAGGTCAGCCGATTTGTTGTAGATCTGACTCCTCCGGTCAGCGAAGCACTCTCGGATAAAGGCAAAGATTCTATCTTCACCCGGTCAGAGGGAATGATAATCAATGCAAAAGACGACCTCTCCGGGGTCAAGGAGACGTTTTACCGTTTCGACAATGATATCAGTTTTTCACCTTACAGGAATTATATCCCGCTTAAAAAACTCGAAGACGGGAAGCATACTGTTTTCTTCTATTCTACTGATAATGTCGGTAATGTCGAAGAGATAAAATCAATGACTTTCTCGATCGATGACAAAGCGCCGCAGCCTGAAATGGTTTACAGCGGTGATTTTTTCGTCCAGTCTGAAAAAGTTAAGTATATCTCTCCTCGTACACGCGTGAAGGTTAATGCACAGGACAATATGAGCGGTGTTTCCGGAATAGAGTATTCGATAGATGGTGCTGCTTATAAGAAATACACCGAACCATTCACTCTTTTGCCAATGGATGGGAAACGGAGTGTGTCGGTGCGGGCATCAGACAGAAAAGGAAATCAAAGCCAGATTATCCGCACCTATGTGTTTATGGACACCAAGCCTCCCCGTTGTAAATATGAGATAAGCGGGCCTCAGTTAGAGAAAAACGGTGCGGTTTGCATAACTCCGGAAACCAGAATTCTGCTTTCTGCCAAGGACGATGCATCGGGTGTCAAATCGATTCAATATCAGATAGGCAATGAGCCGCCGGTTGATTATTCAGGGTCATTCAACATTGACAAAGAAGGCCTGATGATAATCAAGTACTGGGGAAAAGACAATGTCAACAATGTTACTGATGCGCAATCGATTACTGTTTTAGTGGATAAAACACCCCCGGAAATCGTGGAAACCTTCAGTGTTGTCGGCCAGGGTTCCCCGATGAAATTTCCGAAGTCAACTTCGCTTTTTCTGGCTGCACGGGACAATTCCGCAGGTGTAAACGGAATCTGGTACTCTATTAATGGAGCAAGCGAGGCAAAGTATGAGGGAATATTGAAGTTTGAAAAGAGTGGCAACTATACTCTCAATATCAGCTCACGTGATAATGTCGGCAATGTATCCAAAAAAGCCCTGTCATTTATTGTAGAGTAAAAGATGCCGGTTGACCGGAGCTATAACCTCAGTACAGGCATATAATCTCCAAAGAAGGCATAGGGTAGAACCCTATGCCTTTTCTTCTATCTGCAGCTTCTTAACCTTCAGGTGATCGATCTCAAGTGAACCGAAGCTGGCTTCTTTTAAAGAGAGTTTCCTTATCGCCATTTTAAACACGTTTAAGAAACCAATAAAGGACATAAATACAAAAAAAGTGAGAATCGCCTGACCCAAGATCATCAGTGCCGCTACCCGAAGCGGCAGTACGATGCTTGGCCCGATTCGGGCTCCCTCGATATACCGCTCCGGCCATATAATCTTGCAGAGTTTTGAACTGCTTTTCATTTTTCCTCCTCTTAAGGTGTTTGGGATTGTTGATGGGTTTACCTGATAATTTATAAAATTTTTGATAAACTGGTGATGTTTTTTCCCTGATGGTAGTTGAAAGTGTACCAAATACTATGCCAGGGGATTACGAGTGTACGACAGTACGAGAGTACGATGGAACGACAGAACGGCAATACGACATCACGACAAGACGGGGGCACGGCAGTAGGCACACCCTTCCTATTAATCGTGGGTATAAATGGCGTTGTGCTCGCAATCGTAAATTAAAAAAGATCATAAAACTGAAGAATTGATTCTGTGTGCACCTTCGTTCTGTCGTACACTCATACCTTCGTACTCTCGTGACCCTAGTGTTGTCTTGCCCTCGTTTTGTCGTTCTGTCACCATCGTACATTCGTTCTGTCGTCCTAAAGATAACCCCGGGGCCGAATTTCCCTCCTGACTGATAGCAGTAATCCGGAATTATTTTATATTTTTGTAATACATATCAGCCCGATCATCAAAGGACTCATAATGAACCACCTTTTTTTAGTACGTTACCCCGAAGAACCTCTGCAGGTACCTGAGAAAGGGAAACTCACCATCGGACGTGCTGATGACAACGACATAGTCCTTCCTGAACCCCGTGTCAGCCGCAAGCACGCCTCAATCGAATTTAAAAAAGGAAATTATCTGCTCAGTGATCTCGGGAGCTCAAATGGTACTTTCCTCAATTCATCGAGACTTACCAAAAACAGCCCTGTGAAACTTCAGAACTGGGACAAGATCCGTATTGCCTCGGCAGTGTTCACGGCCAGGATCGTTGAAGATAAGATGGAGATCATGGATGAGTTCAAGGAGTTACGCTCCCGTGCCCAGTGTCTGGTGACCGAGAAGTTCGATCTCAGTGAGCTTTTAAACGAGGAGAGCCAACCGGGGTTTGCCGGTGATCTGGCACATCTCTGCCCGGTTGAGATCTTTCAGATGATAGAATCGGGTGAGAAAACAGGTATTCTTGAGATGCGTACACCTGCCGGTGACGGGACTTTTGCTTTCAGCAGAGGCCATATATGCAAGGCTGCCTTTAACCAGAAAACCGGTGAGGAGGCGTTCTACGATATTCTTAATGTCAATCAGGGGACATTTGTTTTCACGCCTGAAGATGTGCAGCCGGACAACCCGGAAATCACGATGAGTATCACTTTTCTGCTTATCGAGGGTTGCAGAAGGATGGATGAAGAGGCGATGGGTGTAAGCCAGTGAGATTCTGGATGATTTTCCAGGTTGTTCAGAGCTGATCCCACAGTCAAACATTTTTTCCTGCCGATATTGAATTAACCTTCCTGAAGATTTCCGCAATTTTTGGGTGTTCACAAAGTCACCTCTGGGGTGAAACAATGATTTAAGCGCTTAACTTGCCGGGTTGATAATTCACCCCGGAGATGAATTAAGGATTCTTGAGTGACATTCCAAGGTTGGTTTCGGCAGGGCTGAGGTAAATAAAAATAAAAAGATAGTCCGTCCCCTTTTTTCTTTTTTCCATCGGGGCGGGGATCGGTATCGGGATCGAACTCCGATTTATTCACCACGATGAATAAAATCACATCAAACATTTTTCCCTGTCGATATTGAATTTACTTTCCTGTGGATTTTGGCATTTTTGGGCATTCACAAAGTCACCTCTGGGGTGAAACAATGAATTAAGCGCTTAACTTACCGGGTTGATAATTCACCCCGGAGGTGAATTAAGGATTCTGGAGCCTTCTTCTCAGGATTGGCTCCGGTGGGGCCAGGGGCAGAAGAAAAAAGTAAAAAGATAGTCCGTCCCCTTTTTTACTTTTTTCCATCGAGGTCAGTCTCGAAATCGGAATTGAACTCACCATAAAAATCTCATCGAATGATGAAACTAGATTCCGATTCCGATTCCGAAAAGAGGAGAGGGCAGCTACGCGGGATCCCTATATCTCTCTTTGCTGTTTTGCAAGTAAGGCAAGGGCAAGGAAAATGATTACCACGGCAACTATCAGGACAAAATTGGCAAGTCCGACCATCCACAGGCGCAATCCCTTATAGAGAATCTGGGATAAGGCTCCATAGCCTGCTGAGCAAAGGAGGATAAAAATCAGATAACGCAGAAACGGGTTGAGCTTTTTTGTGGTTCGTTTTACAAAGCTGTTTACATATGGCCCTAAAAGCACCATGACAACAGCAGTGATACTGAAACAGACCTCCTGAATATTCTGACGGATAAAGAGTGCTGTGTGCCGTATCAGGTCATCAAGCATTGCTTTCCCTCTCCAAAGCTTCTTTTTCCTCTTTAACTATGCGAAAATAACGGTAGAGAATCAGTGGTCCGGCGATACATCCTGCCAGACCCATCAGAAGACAGGCGGCAACGAAGACAAACGATGGACCCACTGCACCGGCTGTGCTATATTCGATAATACCTGAAGCAAAAGCACCGATCCCGCATAAAAGAGAGAACAATCCGGAAATTATCAGTATCTTTTTACTGCTGCTTCTTTCGTTTTGAGCTTCCTGTAGAAGAGAGTCAAGTTCCTGTTTCCGTGCTTCCGATATCATGAGGTTGAAAACCTGCGTTTTGTATATGAATTACCTGTGTTTATTGTAAACAAATTGAATGTAAATAATAGTAATAAAGGCTTTTTCAGCCTTAAAAATTAATATAGCATTTTTCACCGTTAGTGTCAGGTAAATTTCAGAACATGGGTTTACATCCAAAACTTTGCTGATGGTGTTGATATTGGGGCAGGAACAGGCCCATAGAACAGATGGTTGACGGTGATGAAAGAAGAATCAGGCGGGGTAACGGAGAGTCCTTTTCTTATATTGTTTTGAACATTCGTTAATCCTGAATGTTACGTACAATTATATTCCATTAAGTTTATTCTCAATATTGAATGCCGGGTTGCCACAATTAAAACTGAAAAGACAAATACACATTATCATTCATAGAAATCCTCTAAAGAGATCAGTCACAAAGAAGCAAGAAGACTATACAACAATGAAGGTTAAAAGTAAAGCGCTGATATTGAATTAAAAGGGAAACAGTGAGGTGGTCAAGGGTTAACCAATTCTGAGAAGGATCTAAAGATAACTGGTATCCCCTACAGGTGTGCGGAATTTTTTGTGTAAACTGGTATATAGTGCAGGTGTATTTAATGCTACAAATAATATAACTGGAATTGCCCCGAAAAAATGGACACGTGACTAAGCAATTTTCTTCCGTTTGA
>DAOTAZ010000268.1:0-5242 GCA_035382965.1 Chitinispirillaceae bacterium
GTCTCCCTCACTTATACTGTACTCAGTGCCATCGATTATTAAAACTGCAGCGCCTTCCAGGGCGTATCCGGTCTCGATTCCCTCATGCCCCTCAGTGCTCATCACCGTCTCTGCTCCAGGCTTTATCTCCAGAAGCGACATCTCAAGCTGGCTGGGTCCCTGAGAGCATGTCATAAGCTGCTCATAGCTCACGCCCCCGCTTTCCATTGTCAAACGCTCCCCCCGGCGGTGAATCCTGACCCTGCGCTCTGTCGAGAGATTTTTAAACAGATCTGCCGGCTCAACATCGAGCGCCGCACAGACAGCAAACAGGGTATCGATCGAGGGTGAGACTATGCCCCGCTCAATCTGGCTGAGCATACTTACCGAGATACCCGCCTGATTGGCAATATCACTCTGATTCTTCCCGGTTTTCTCCCTGAAGAGTCTCAGGAATTGCCCGATTCTGGTGATAAGTGGATTAAGCAATACTGTATCCATTACAGTAATTATAAAATACGCCTGTTCCAAAGGCAAGATTTTTAAATTCCCATTTTTTCAGAAACTATTTTCCTTATCGTTAAAAAAGATCTACAATTCAGGGGATACTGAGATCGTATTTGATGATGTGAACCGCTAAAAGGGTATCCCGGACAGAGCTGCAGAGCGGATTTTGACTGGAAAGTAAAATGGAAAACACGAATTTAAGCGAAGAAGCCCACCTCAATGAACTGGGTGACTCTAATCTTAATATAGAAGACATCGATAATCTCAAGAAGCTGACTGACGGAAGGGTCATAGAGATAGTCAGCGGAGATATTGTTGATCATATTCAGGATGATGAGTTTCTGCTGGACTCAATAGGTAAGAAACCAGGTACTTATTACCGGGATCTTATTTTTGCCCTGATGCAGATCCGTCTTCCTGAGGAGGAAGCCAAGAGGGACTGGAGGGAGATACTCAAGCACAAGTATATACTCAGTGAGAAGCTGGGGCGTAATGTGGGTATCCATGTGGCTACTCTTGATTATTACACCAACATAAAAAAGAGGGTGACAAACCCCAAGATTATCGATGCCAACGAGTATGTGGATACAGCCAGCAGGGCGATAACCGATGATCTTACAAAAGCCTACAACCGTCACTTCTTTGATGACGAATTCAGGAGGCTTTTTCTTCAGGCTCGCACTACGGGCAAGGTTTTTTCTCTTATAATGCTGGATCTTGATCATTTCAAGATCTACAATGACCTCAACGGTCACATTCAGGGTGATATCGCTCTTATAGAGGTGGTGCGGATACTGCATGCCGTTTGCAGTCAGGATGACACTGTATCGAGGTACGGAGGAGAGGAGTTTACAATACTTCTCCCGTCGCAGCCGCTTAACCTTGCACTGAGAACCGCTGAAAATATCAGACAGGCTGTGTTTGATTACCGTTTTGTAAATGAACAGACTCTTCCACAGGGCCGCCTCTCAGCATCACTGGGTGTAACTACCTACCGTGATGATATTGTTTCTCCGCAGGATATGATAGAGGAGGCCGATGTGGCTCTTTACAGGGCCAAGAACAGCGGCAGGAACCGTGTAAAGGCATTTCTGGGCGATCCGGCAATATGATAGATTTACAGATAAAAGGAAATACCCGTATTGTGTGTCTGATGGGGTATCCTGTGGCACATTCCATCTCCCCCCAGATTCACAATCACGCATTCCGTGTACTGAAGCTTCCGTACGTTTACGTTCCTTTACCAGTACCTCCCGGAGCTCTTCATACGGCCGCTTATGCATTCCGCGCTTTTTCTTTTGCAGGCGCAAATGTGACTATCCCTCACAAAGGCGGAATGGCCCGTTACTGTGATTCTCTTTCCGGGCTGTCGCAGGCCACAGGCACTGTAAATACTCTTTACATGAAAGATGGTGCGCTCTGCGGAACCACTACCGATCCGGAGGGCTTTTTCAGGGCGCTGCATTTTATGGATGCAGGAACAGAAGGACGCAATGCAGTGATCCTGGGAAACGGGGGTACCGCAAGGACTCTGTCCATAGCGATTTCCCTGGAAGGGAAAGCGGCATCATTGACAATTGCAGGACGGAACAGGGAAAAGGTATCCTTACTGGCTGAGGAGATAAGTTCCATTTCAGGCTTCCCGGTACAATCCATCTGTTTTTCCGATGATGCCATGCATGATCTGCTGCGTAAATGCGACCTGCTTGTCAATTGCACCAGTGTGGGGATGTATCCCCGGACAGATGAAACTCCTTTGCCGGCGCATTTTTTCCACCGGAATATGATCGTTTTCGACTCAATTTATAATCCTCTTAAAACCAGGTTTTTAAAGGAAGCTGAAGAGACCGGATGCAGGGTTCAGAACGGTCTGCGGATGCTTCTTTACCAGGCGCTTGCCTCTTTTAGACTCTGGACCGGAGTGGATGTATCTGAGGAGATATTCGACATAAACGAGTTAATGGGCCTTGTTGCCGGCTGAACTGGAGACCTGTTATGAAATGGATAATCCAAAAGTCATCACTGTCTGGGAACATAGCTATTCCTCCCTCAAAGTCCCATACGATCAGAGCCTTTCTGATTGCATCTCTGGCTGAGGGGACATCACTTATTCGCAGGCCGCTGATCAAGGGAGATGGCGGCTCTGCGTTGAGAGCGGCTGAGGGACTGGGTTCAGTGGTGGAGTTTACAGATAATGGTGTGAGGATCACCGGAATCGGAGATGATTTCAACCGGGGCAGCGGCAGTCTGGATCTGGGCAACTCTGGAACCGGTACAAACCTTTTTGCTTCTGCGGCAGCTCTGGGATCCCGGGGGAGGCGATTTGACGGGGATGATTCTCTGAGGTCAAGGCCTTTCAGGGTACTTCTGGATGCGCTCAGCAGTCTGGGTGCTTTCTACGAACTGGAGGTCCCGGGAAGGGACTTGCCTTTTTTTATCAAGGGTCCGCTTAAGGGCGGAACTGTCTCTGTAAATGGGATTTCAAGCCAGTTTGTATCCAGTCTGCTGTTAAGTTGCCCTCTGATTAAAGACGGTAACACCGAGATAAACGTTTTCAATCTTCATGAGAAACCCTATGTGGAACTGACACTCTGGTGGCTGGACAAACAGGGAATAAAGTACAATAAAGCTCCTGACTTGAGTAAGTTTTCCATTCCGGGAAACCAGCGTTATTCTTCATTTGATATTTCGGTTCCCTCCGATTTTTCATCCGCCACCTTTGCGGCAACTGCCGCGGCGATTGCCGGGGGAGATGTGACCCTTACAGGGCTTGATTTCAGCGATCCTCAGGGTGACAAGGGGATTTTTGATATTATAAAGCTTGCCGGAGCAGAGGTAGATATCAGAGAGGATGGAGTGACAGTCAGCGGTGCTGAACTTTCCGGAAGAGAGATTGACCTGAACAGTATGCCGGATGCCCTTCCGGCGCTCTCTGTGCTGGCGTGTGCTTCCCGGGGTGTTACCCGCATTGTGAATGTAAAGCAGGCCAGGATAAAGGAAACCGACAGGATAGCGGTGATGTGCAGGGAGCTCTCGAAGATGGGTGCTGATATCAGTGAGGAGGAAGACGGGCTTGTTGTCCGGGAAAGCCGTCTGAGAGGTGCAGTTGTAAACGGATGTTACGATCACCGCGTTGTCATGGCTCTTGCGTTGGCAGGGATGATTGCCGAGGGGGAGACAGTGATTGAAACTGCGGAGGCGGCGGATGTCACCTATCCCGGTTTTGTCGATGATTTCAGAAAAATCGGTGCGGATATTAGAACAGAAAACTGAGAAGAAGGAAACGAAAGACCCCATGGAGATCGCGGTAAATCTTGGAGAGAACTCTTACACTGTATCTGTGAAGCATGGAATATCGGCTGACCTGCCGGAGCTTTTGAAAGGAAAGTTTCCTGAGAGTTCCTTTTTTCTTATCACAAACACCACGATTGCCTCTATCTATTCCGGGCTCCTTCAAAACTGGAAAGAAAAGCTCGGCCTTCAGATTTACACCATACCCGATGGAGAAAAGTATAAAACTGTAGATACCTGGAAAGAGGTTCTTGACTTTTTGCTCAGCTCAAAGATAGAGCGTTCAAGTGTGGTTCTGGCTTTGGGCGGCGGGGTAGTGGGAGACATAACCGGTTTTGCCGCTTCCTCTGTGCTCAGGGGTGTCAAATATGTTCAGATCCCTACAACTCTTCTGGCTATGGTCGATTCCTCTGTGGGTGGCAAGACCGCAGTGGATCATCCGAGGGGAAAGAATCTGATAGGAGCCTTTTATCAACCTTCTCATGTATTTGTTGACACCGCGTTTTTAGATACACTCTCCGACAGGGATTTCAGGAGCGGCTACGCAGAGCTTTTCAAGTATGCATTTATCGGCGGGAGGGAGATGTTTGATTTTATCTCCATCAATCACGAATCGATTTTGTCAAAGAGCCGCAGCGAGCTTCTTGAAGGAATCCGGCGCAGCATAGAGATAAAAGCCAGGGTGGTAGAGCAGGATAACTGTGAGAGATCCGGATTGCGTGCACTGCTTAATTTTGGCCACACATTTGCCCATAGCCTTGAGAGGTTTTACGACTTTGAATCTGTTATGCATGGAGAGGCGGTTTTCTGGGGTATTCTGTGTGCCTGTGAACTGGGAATAGTAATAGGTACTGTCCCTTCCGCTGATGTTGAGATTTACAGAAATCTGCTTTCAAGAATGCCTCTTCCGGAACTCCCCTCAGTTCCTGATATCCGGAAGCTGTATGCGGATATGTTCTCTGATAAGAAAGTGCAGTCAGGAAAGATCCGTTTTGTGTTGCCTGGAGAACCGGGGAAATCTGTTCTCAGGTCTGATATTACAGAAAAAGAGATTTTTCCGGTTCTGGAATCGATATTTCTCAGGTAAAATACGTTTGAGAGATTTCTCACCGAAGACTTGCCGAAATGACAAAACATAGTATGTCACACGACTCAACCGGAGTGTAACGAAACCAATTCAGGTGTCGTTTATATTTATAGAAGCCCGGCAGAAACTGTGCAGTAAGGGAGAAAAGAGGTGTTCTGTGCAGGAAAGTGAGTTCAGAAAGATTTACCAGGGGTACAGCCGGAAGCTTTACAATTTTATCCTCTGGATGTCCCGGAACCGTGCGGCGGCTGACGATATCCTGCAGAATGTATTTGCCAGTGTATGGAAATGTAAGAGCGCTCCTGCCGATGAGGTGGAACTTCAGAGATGGCTCTTTACAATTGCGCGGAACGCCAGCATGGATTTTTTCAGGAAAGC
>DAOTAZ010000269.1:0-5225 GCA_035382965.1 Chitinispirillaceae bacterium
CCGAACTGCCATGTACCAAGTCCTATTTCTGAAACCTTGAACCCCGTGTTACCGAACTCTCTGTAATGCATTGTGACAGTCCCTTCGTTTTTTAGTTCTATTGCAGTCTGTGTTTTAATACCGCTTTTTTCAGAAGAACAGCCAGACCATAGCCCGCACAGGCAGAAATCACAATTGAAGCACCGGCGGTAAAATTAAAACTGTAAGAGATAATCAGTCCAGTGATTGTAAAGAACATCCCGAGCACCGATGACATAATCATCATCCGCTTCAAATCTTTTGTAAACAATTCCGCGATGGAAGCCGGAATCGTAAACAGTGCTATTACCATTATCAATCCGACTACCTGGATAAGCATTATTACCGTAAGGGCAATAAGCATCAGTATGATATAGTAAAGTATCCTTGCCGGGATTCCGGAGATAGATGCAAACTCCTCGTCATAAGAGATACCGAGAATCTCCTTATAGAGGAAAAGCACACATGAAATTATTATTGCATCAAGCAAGAGCATCAGAAAGATATTCTGCAGTGATACAGCCATAATACTGCCGAAAAGATAGCTCATGAGATCTACATAGTAGCCCGGTTTAAGGTCTATCAGTATTATCCCGATGGCCATTCCTGCAGCCCACATCACCCCTATAACCGTGTCGGAACGCTCCTTGTTCCTGCGGGAAACAACCCCCATAAGCAGCGATGATCCCAGAGCAAAGGGAATAATCCCGTTTACAGGAGATATTCCGAGAAATGTTGCCAGTCCCAGCCCACCGTAGGCGGCATGTGCAACTCCACCTGCCAGAAAGGAGAGCTTGTTTACCACAACCAGAGTTCCAACGATTCCACAGGCAATACTGACCAGAACTCCGGTAATAAATGCATTTCTCATGAATTCATATTGAAGAAAATCAGGCATGATTACAGGTCTCCCCATGAGTGTGGAAAACCCGGTGTGGAACTCCGTGGGCGATCAGATCGACGGCACAGCCAAAGGTCCGATTTATACTGTGCTCATCAAGTTTACCGTCGGGATGGAAGAAAACCTCGGTATTGATGCAGGCGACCGACTTGATATACCGGGAGAGTATACCGATATTGTGAGTGACAAGCACCACTGTAGTACCATTTTTATTGATGTTTTGCAGGTACTCGTAAATATCATCTGCTCCTGTGGCATCCACACTGGATGTAGGCTCGTCAAGGAAGAGGATTTCCGGATTTGCAACCAGTGCCCTTGCCAGGAGCACCTTTTGCCGCTGTCCGCCGGAAAGATCACTTATTGCCCTTTTCCTGAAACTCAGCAGTCCAAACTGCTCAAGTATCGCATCAGTCCGCTTTTTATCATCACTTGTAAAGAATCGACCGATTCCCCGTGACCTGGTCAGCCCCATCATCACCACATCGTGAACAGAAATGGGAAATCCCTTGTTAAGATTGGTTTCCTGAGGAATATAGCCCGCTCTGACTCTTGTCTTAATGGGATCTCCCCCAAGGAGACGAATAGTGCCGCTGTCAGGCTTGAGCACCCCTAAAATCAATCTCAGCAGAGTTGTTTTCCCTCCCCCGTTTGGCCCGATTATCCCCAGGAAATCTCCTGCGGCAACAGAAAAAGAGGCATTCTTTACAACTGTATTCGGACCATAAGAAAAGGTAACATTCAGGCACTCTATGCAAAAGTCTTTACTATTCATTTTTTCCCAGAGATTCAGCGAGACTAAGCAGACTGCCGGGCCAGTCTTCAGCCAGCGGATCGGCAATTACGATTTCAGTTTTCAGTTGCCCGGCTATGACTTCAGCAGTTCTCCTTGAGAACTGCGGCTGCACAAAAATGGTTCTTATCCTGCTCTCCCTGGCTTTCCTTATGATACTTTCCATCTCCCTCATTCCCGGCTCTTTTCCTTCGACTTCGACAGAAATCTGAGTCAGGCCAAACTCTTCCGCAAAGTAGCCCCAGGATGGGTGAAAGACCATAAATGGTTGCCCAGGCCTGCAATTTCTCAACAAGGAACGAATCTTTTGCTGCAGCTCCCTGATCTCTGCTTTAAACGCCTCGCAGTTTTTCAGGTAAACTTCTTTGTTTACAGAATCCAGAAGTGCAAGTTCAGCGGCAATTGTATCTGCCTGTTTCAGCACAAGCTCAGGGGAGAGCCAGATATGAGGATCGAGCCCGTGAGAATGTTCATGATGATCAGAAGAGTGGTCATTTTCTGTTTCGTTGATTGCATATACAATTTTTAACTGATGCAGATCTTTGCTAACCCGGGGCAGCCAGGCCTTCTCAAAATCCCCACCAATAGCAAAAAAGAGCTTTGACTGGCTTAATCGGGCCAGTTGAGCTGGTTTAGGCTCATAGGAGTGTGGTGATGATCCGGCCGGAATCAATACATTCACATCGAGAAGACCTTTTCCGATTTTCTCCACAAAGTATTTCTGTGGAGGGATACTTACAAAGACCTGAAGCGCGGTTGGTTTTTTAACCGGTTCAGAACAGTGGAAAAATAACGGACAGAGGGAGAAGAGAAGAAGTGTTGTAGTAAAAAGGAATCGCATGTATATAAAATAGTTGCAGCCTCGAATGTATACATCAGATTATTCCGGGTCCGGGAGTCACCTCTGGGGTGAAACTGGGAATTAAGCCCTTAGATTACAATTCATCTGAAGGTTACCTGCGAGGTGAATCTGGAACTTAACCGAACTTAAATCACTATTTCACCTGCGAGGTGATTTTGAAATTTAACAACTTAACTCACAATTTCATCCCTGAGGTAAGTTAATGAATTAAGCCTATAAATAACCAGGGTAGCTTCAAACGAAACATATATAACCCACTGGCATTCTGCTTGCCATAAATTAATTTTTTTAAATTGTAAATGCCACAAACCGATAAGGATGGTTAATATGTCTGAAACAAAAGAGATTGTTTTTTCTGTCAGTCCCCAGGGAGAAAAATTCTCTATTCCATCAAAAGAAGAATACAGTGAAGAGTTTAAGCGCCTTGAGAGATTAGCTGCAAAAGCTAAAGAAGAAGGCAAGGAAGTGGTGGTAGTGATGGGTGTGGGGTTTGTGGGAGCGGTAATGGCTGCTATTATCGCAGATACCAGGGATAAGAAAAGCGGAAAGCATTCCAAGTTTGTGATAGGGTGCCAGAGACCAAGTAAAAGAAGCTACTGGAAAATTCCTCTTCTGAACCAGGGACTTTCACCTGTAAAGGCTGAAGACCCTGAAGTCGATGAACTTATCTCCAGGTGCGTAAAGGAGACTAAAACCCTTACCGCTACCTACAACAGTGACTGTCTTGGACTGGCAGATTGCGTAGTAGTTGATGTTCAGTGTGATTATCTGAAAAATGCTCTGGGTGATATGCGCAACGGAGAGGCAGATATGGCAGCATTGGAAGCTACTATGAAAACAATAGGAGAAAAAATTCAGCCACAATGCCTGGTTCTGATCGAAACCACCGTTGCCCCGGGGACAACAGAGTTTGTGGCATGGCCCATACTCAAGAAAGCCTTCGCGAAACGGGGAATTCACTCTGAACCGCTTCTGTCACACAGCTTTGAACGGGTGATGCCTGGGAAAGAATATGTTGCCAGTATCAGGGATTTCTGGAGAGTGTGTGCAGGATGCAATGATGAAGCCAGAAGCAGAGTCGAGAAATTCCTGCATGAAGTGCTTAATACTGAGAAATTTCCCCTCACTGTCATGGATCGGCCCATCGAATCAGAAACCACAAAGATCGTGGAAAATTCTTACAGGGCAACGATTCTTGCATTCCTCAATGAATGGAGTATCTTTGCAGAACGCAATGGAGTAGATCTTATAAAGGTAATTAATGCCATAAAAATGAGACCCACACACAGCAATATCATCTTTCCGGGTCCTGGAATTGGTGGATATTGCCTTCCCAAGGATGGCGGATTGGGCTATTGGGCTTACAGGCATATCCTTGGTTTCGAAGACGGAGACAGTCTTTTCAGAATCACCCCTACTGCTATAGATATCAATGACACCCGTGCACTGCATGTAGCCGAACTGGTCCGCGATGCTCTCCGGAATATGGGCAGGTATATTGCCGGAGCCGATGTGCTTGTCTGTGGCGCAAGCTACCGTCAGGATGTTGGCGATACACGTTACAGCGGCAGTGAAATGCTGGTACGAAAGCTTGCAGAGATGGGAGCGGAGATAAGAGCTCATGATCCCTATGTTGATCACTGGTATGAATTTGAGAGCCAGGATACTTATCCTGCTGAGAACTACTCCTGGAGCCGTTTTTTCAGAAACCAGGATGAACTCGTTAATCTCAGGGTTCAAAAAGACCTCTCCAAAGCACTTGAAGGAGCTGAAGCCCTGGTGCTTGCAGTACCACATAAAGATTACCTGAACCTGGCTCCTGAAAAAGTCGTCGAATGGGCTGGAGAGCCACTGGCAGTTATTGATTGTTATGGGATTCTCCCAGATGATGTTATTCGCAGGTATTTTGAACTGGGATGCGAGGTAAAAGCTCTGGGCAGAGGCCATATTCAGAGACTTAAGGAGAGCGTGAGGAGAAAAAGGGTATAAAACAGAGTTGGTATATATCCGATCTTATTCACCGGTGGGTCAGAATGTTCTGATCTGCCGGGAATTTCACCTCGAAGGTGAATTAAGGATTTTCCATTATTCTCTGTTTCACCTCGGAGGAAACTTAAGGACTCTGTCGCAGGTAAATTATTGAGTTAGCCTGGCCAGACCTTAAATACGAGACGGCACCCCCATCTTTTCACAATTCCACAAATAAATCCCAAAATCTTCAGGCATGAACACAAACAATTCCCTGTTGCCATTCAATTAGAGGTAAAAAGGGGGGATTTAACAATGGATGGGAACGGGCATCTACCAATGCCGTACTTTACGGCTGCAATGGAACAATGTATCCTATGTGCAAACCATCTCTTTTAAAAAGTCCAGTTCATTTATCCTGCTGCTCCTGGAGATCATCTTCGAAACCGCTGATCCACTTACTCCCAGATAGGTGGCCAGATTGATGCAGGAAAATCCAAAGTGGATGACTCCAACCAGGGCAAAAAGCTCCCTGGCAGTGGAGATCTCATTCATGCGACCACTGTGATCGATCAGTTCTTCTCTCTTCCTGTTTATACAGGCACCAACCTTGTCTATCAGAGAATCCAGTGTGACATTTTCCACTACATGCCTTGCCAGTCTCACCCTCCGATTACTGTTAATCT
>DAOTAZ010000270.1:0-5212 GCA_035382965.1 Chitinispirillaceae bacterium
CTTATTATCAATTGTTACGGTTTTCTGCAGTAAGACATCTGATTTTCTGCAGAAAGCAAAGGCCTCTGAGGCGACCGGAAATCTGGGTGAAGCTTATACACACTACACCCAGGCTCTTCTGGAAGGTTCGCCAACGGGGAAAATACCGGATTTTAACAGATCCAAATTTCTCGAACCTGCTCTGTGGAAGAAGGAAGTAGAGAAATATGTCCTCTGGGTCACCACCGGTACGGGGAAAAAAACAGCCGATATTAAGAGTATCATAGAAGGTATAAAAAGATGTGCACAGAGCACCAGTTCTGTGAATACCCTTTTCAATCTTAAAAATAAAGAGTTGACTTCTGAAGAGTATCTTAATCTCTGGAACAAGACGTTTTTTGCTCCAAATGTCCCTGTAAACCCGGATCATGCCGGGTTGGCGTCAGGGAATTACATCAGAAACCTGTCTTTTATTACCATTAAAGGAACAAAAAACTACACCTATGAGGGTGCTCTGGTAAATGAGGAAACCGGATGCAGCACCGGGTTTATCCTTTATGCTGAGGGGAACGTCACTTTCCTGGCTTCTCCGGGCAAGCATATTCTGGTCTACAGAAGCACAGCAGAATTTCCTGACAGAAAGGTGTGGAAATCCCCATACTCTACAGTTGACCTGGATATCCCGGAAAAGGCATCGTTAGTTACGGCTGAACTGAGGACCAGTGTCAGCCGTAAGTAAAAAGAGGAATGCTGCTATTTTTTAGCAGCTTTGGTAGAATCCTGTGTTTCTGGCGTTGCAAGGTCGATCTGTGTTTCGACACAGTCCAGAATCTTTTTAACCTGAACTTTCTCCAGACTCACCTTTGCCTGTGCTGTCCAGCCTGGTTTGTAACTGACTTCCGCACCTGCCTCACCTATCTCGTTTTTGATGCAGGCAATCAGGTATTTATGAGTCAGTTTTGATTTTTTTGCGTATGGAACCAGACGGTCTGCGGCTCTTTTAAACGCATCCTGAGTAGCTGTCTGAACAGCCTGGTCCAGGACCGGTTTTGTGGAGGATGCGGTAGCGGTTACAGTAGGGAGTTCCTGAAAAGATTTTTTCTGGGGCGCCTTTTTAGTGGTGAACTCCCAGGTATTGTCTTCCATTTTCAACCAGACCGTACGTCCATCGTCTACCGTTATGTAAATATCCTCTTCATCTCCATGGCTTACGGTGAATTTTGCAAATCCCCATGTGTTGTCTTCATGCAAAATCACTTCCCTGCCGTCATCGAGAGTTAAAATCATATCACCTGCTGCCCATGCATTCAGGGAAAAACCAAGTACGACTAATACAAACAAAAATCTCACACCCATACTTTCTCCTTCATTCTAATGGGTTTGGTTCCGGTTATTTTTATTAATATATGAAAAAATCACGGCATCCAGATGTATTAGTTGCAATAAATTTTGTTAAGATATAATGTTTTATAGTATGTCTCCAGAGATCTCCATAGTCATTGCCTCACATCGCCCGGCACTGTTAAAAGGCCTGCTTGATTCACTGACCAGGCAGGATTTTTGTGCTGAAAGATTCGAAACAATAGTTGTCACTGATTATGATCCCGGTGCTTTTGCTGAAGAATACCGGAAGATAAACTGGCGATTTCTCGATAACAGGAGTATAAGTGCAAAACGCAATCTTGGGGTTTCCCTGTCCAAAGGGGAGATTGTGGCTTTTGTCGATGATGATTGCATTCCGTCGCCTGACTGGCTGAGCAAAGGTGCCTCTTACCTTACTGATCACAAGGATGTGTCGGCTGTGGAAGGTCTGACTACAATTGAGAAAACCGAAAAACTGACAGGCGCACACAGGGAGTATCGAAGACTGGAACGCCCCGGATTCCGGACCAACAATATCTTTTACAGGAGAGAAACTTTTCTGGCTGCCGGGGGATTCGATGAACGCTTTACAGTCCAGAGGGAGGATGTCGATCTTGCATTCTCAGTGATAAAAATGGGAGGGAAGATCGACTACTGTCCGCAGATAAGAGTTGAGCACAGGTTCCGCTACTGGGAGCGATGGGATTTACTTAAGAATTGCTGGAACAGAAGATTCGATCCGCTTCTGTATCGTAAACATCCGGAACTTTACCGTAAACATATTCATTCGCCTTTTCCTCCGGGAATTTTGTTGATGTCTGCAGGATATCTTTTCCTCTCTTTTTCTGCCAGCAACCGCACTGTCTCGAAGTGGACGGCTGTTCTGAACCTGGCCCTCGCACTGGCTTTTGGAATAAAGAGAAGTGGAATCGGGAAGGAAAGCCTGAAAAGATTTGTTTTTGAAACTGTTTCGGTGATTCTTTCGCCTCTGATTTTGACTGGTGCCCTGATTTATGGAAGCATCCGTTTCCGGAAATTTCTTCTGATATGAGAATAGCCTTTTTCAATAAACATCTTCTATCCGACCAGCCCAATGGTGTTTCAGTACAGGTGCACAGGCTGGCACAGTCACTTGTTGAACTGAAGCACGCTGTGACGGTTTTCAGTTTCAGCCCCGCTCCTGCAGATGCACTGTATTCTCATGTTAAGCTGTCATGGGGAAGTGGTTCGCGCCTGATGCGCAAATTCAGGCCCGCGCTTCAGTTCAGATCAGTATTCAAAGAGCAGTTTGACATCCTGCACTATCATGGTGATGATTACCTCTGTAAAGGAGGAAAGGGACGGGTAAGGACTTTTTATGGTTCTGCCCTGCAGGAGGCGTTTCATGCAAAGAATTCCGGACGGTTTCTTTATCAATCACTGTTTTATCTCTTTGAATGGATCTCCTGCCTGAGAAAAGGCACTCTTACTGCCATATCAGAAAGCACTTTCCCTTGTCTGCCGCTGGTTAAAAGATGCATCCCATGCGGGGTTCCCCTTGATATCTATAATCCGGGACAGGGGAGAAAAACTGAATACCCCTCTATCCTTTTTATCGGAGACCTGGACAGCCGCAAAAGAGGACGTCTTCTGGTTGATACTTTTGTGAAAGATGTGCTTCCCGATTACCCTGACTGCAGACTCACAATAATCGGTCCCCAGTCTTGTACTGCTCCGAATGTCAATTATGCCGGAATAGCAGATGAAAGATCGTTGATAGAGAAATACCGGGAATCCTGGATCTATTGTCTTCCAAGCTCATACGAGGGATTTGGAGTCCCGGCATTGGAAGCGATGGCGTGTGGAACACCTGTTGTAGGTACAGCAAATGCCGGGTTAAGAGAAATAATCCGGGACAGGGTTAATGGGGTACTTTGTGAGCCGGAGTCACTTGGGCGTACTATAAAAGAACTCCTTAAGGACCAGCAACTGAGGTCCGGGATTATTGCCAATGGAATTGAATTTGTGAGAGCTTTTGACATCAGACGAATAGCAGCAGAGTATGAAAGCCTTTACCAGCAGATATTAATTGAAAAAAAATGAACAAAACCGGGATAAATAATCTCTAATTTATTCAGGGTGAATCAGCAGTATTCGGTAACAAGTACAGAGGTATCAATACAGATACCGCCCCCAAGCCTCAAAACATACGGTAAAGGAAATAAAAAGGTGTACCTTTTAAGTAAATTGACCGGACACAGAGGGAAAATAATGAGCAAATCACATGTGTCATTCCTTTTGTTTTTTTTCTTTTTTGGTTCCGTGTACTCAGAAGAACCGGTGATGTATCTATGTATCGACAGCATGAAACAGCAGTTTGACAAAACCGGTGTAACTCCTCCAAAGCTGGTTTACGGATATATTGATGGGCAGAAGACTGAGTGCATGAGCGAACATGAACTCAGGGCAGAGTTTTCCAGACACAGTTTTCAAAAGAGTCGTGCATCAGAGCCTGACAGCCAGCAACTGCTTGATCAAAAAGGGCTTAGAAGAGAGGTATCATCAGGGATTCTGCGAAAATCCATAAAAGAGAAAAAGAATCTTGCGGAATCTGATCTAAGGGGATATGACCTGAAGGGGGTTGATCTGTCCAGGGCGGATCTAAGGAAGGCTAATCTTGAATCAGCCGATCTGCGTTCAGCGAAACTGGAGGGTGCCGACCTGAGCGGAGCCAACCTGCAATTTGCTTATCTGAAACACGCAAAACTGAAGAACGCAAAATTCACTGATGCTAATCTCAAAGGCGCTTACTTTCAGGGGGCGGATCTCAGGGGTGCAATCGGACTGGATCTGGAGAAACTGCGTGAGGTAACGACTCTCCATAATGCGATTCTGGATTCTGTACTGATGGATCAGGTGAAGGAGTATTGCCCGGCCAAGCTCAAGGACCCGGGCTGGCAGTGGCATGCCACATATTTCCCTCAACAGGAGGAGACTCCCAAAGATCAGAGAGCTAACCGTAAGCAATTCCGGTAACTGCTTTTTCCTTTGCCGTAATAAGCATATCCCATTGGCACAGGCTGTGCGGTATGCTTTTAAATAAAAGGAGGCGGTTATGGACTATACGGGAAAATCTATTGTCAATCTGAAGGTCCGGAATCATGAATTCTGCGTTTTGTGGGACTGTAAAAAACTTAACAAAGAATACCCTTGTGCAATCTGCCCTGTTCTGAAAGATATCTCAGAGATGGCAAAAGCTCTGAATTTAAATAATTCATCATTCAGGGTTTTTTCTGAAGCTGCCTGACCCAATTGAAAAAAGGGTTTAAAAGATGTTTGTCTTCTCAACTGATGTGACTGATTCCAGCCGATACCAGTGCCGGCCCCGACTTCGGACAAGCAAAATAATTTTGACATAGCAGAGTTCCGTATCATATCTTGGGATTATAGGGGTCTGAAAAGTTTTTATTTAAAAGAGTCTGGAATTTGCCTGTGCTCATGAAATCAAAGAAAAAAAACCGTCCTTTTGTCCCGAAGGCCGGATCTGCTTTACAAAAAAACAACTGTATAGTCGATGCGGTTGTTTTCAGCACTCCTGACCTCTCTTTATACATAAAGCTTCAGAACCTGCTCAATTATTTCCTTGAATGTCTCAATGAAGTTGCTGCTTCTCCGCAGAAGGAGAATGCTCACCAGCTTTGTATCTGTATCGATCATATAGTTCTTCTCGCAACAGACAGATCAGAAAGTTTTGATTCAGAAATCCGCAGAATGCTTACGGAGTTTCAGGAAGAGACCCAAAAATTCGAGAAGCTGCTGAAAGCGTTTTCATCTCCTACATCTGATATGCTGATTCCGGCAAGAGCATCATATCTTCATTGGCTGGCGGTTT
>DAOTAZ010000271.1:0-5144 GCA_035382965.1 Chitinispirillaceae bacterium
CATCAGGGCAAATAGCCCTCGGCCCGGATATTCCCCTTACCTCTCAGAGAAAAGGTGAGTTTCACTTTTATGACGCCAGTATCTGTTTACAGAAGTGGCAGTCCTGCCATTCCTGTCATCCTTTCGGAAGACCTGACGCCATGAACTGGATTCTCCAGGGTGGAAACAATACCCCTAAAAATGCAAAAAGCATGCTTTACTCCTGGTGGACGCCTCCGACCGCCTGGGCAGGACGGAGAAAGAATGCTTACGAGTCGACCCGCTCCGGAATTCAATCAGAGCTTTTCATTGATCCCAACGAAAAAATCGCTGTAACTATTGATACTTTTTTCATGAATATGAAACCGGTGCCCAGTCCCTATCTGGTCAAAGGGCGGTTGAGCGAGTCGGCTCAAAGGGGAAAGGATATTTACTACAGCAATAAGGTAAACTGTAAAATATGCCACCCAGCCCCTCTATTTACAGACAATTTGCCTGCAAACGCGGGCGTTCCAGACCCATGGGATGCAAACACAAACTGGATTACTCCTCATCTAATCGAGGTCTGGAGAACGGCTCCTTACGATCATATAGGATCTCATGATAAACTGGAAGACATTCTTAAACTGAAAGCGCACTCCAATGCCGGATCTTTGAGCGCTGATGAGTTCAATGATCTTATGGAATTTGTCTTATCGCTTTAGGAGAACTCTTTTTTCAACTATCTGATACATAGAGGGGGTTGAATGACCAGAAAGCTGCTATTAACCGTTATTTTGGCTGCATTTGTGTCTGTAACAGCAAAAGATGATTCTACACGAGTCAAGTTTTCCGGGTGGGGATATTTCACATTCGGCAGAGTGGAAAGTTCCCCGATGGAAACTGGTCAGTACGATATCACTTTTGAGAAGGAATGGTTAGTTGACTTTGACGCCGGAATCAAAGCTGTGGCATCGCTGGGAAAAAATGGAAAGGCACGTCTGCATTTTGGCTTAACAACCGCATATATAGTTCTTGATTACCGAAAAGACAATGCGGAATTTCTCAGGAGGCGCTTTGTGCCTTATCTGGTCGATGCAGCACTGGAGCACACACTCAAATTTGGCAACAACACCCTTTTTACAGAGTTTGGTTTCTTCCCTGTCAAATATAATCCTCAGGCAATGAATCTGGGCGAATACCTGTTTCGCAGCGGCACTTATCCTCCATACCTGAGCTCCGGTTTTGAACTTGCAGACAAGGAAAAGCTGACCGGCCTTCATACCATGTACAGACATGATTTTTCAGAAAAAAGCAACATAAAGGCGGATCTGTATTTCTCAACTGACATGAGAGATTATCCTGTTCATGATTTTTCTCTCTCTTATCTTTTATCGGGAAATATCTTCCAGTTTGCCGAGATTGCAACCGGTCTTTCTCATGCTCATCTGATAGTGCTGGATGAGAGGAAAACTACCCCGATTACCGACACAGTCGTTTTCCGGGAACTCCGTACTGGAATAATGTCGGTTTTGTGGACTCTGCCGGGGATACGACAGGATATACGTTTAAAGGCACTAAAGGCATGGTAAGATTGACACTGAATCCGCAGGCATTCTTTTCCTGGCGATATCTGGGGAAAGAGGATCTGAAGATATATGGGGAAGCCGCTCTTCTGGGATTTAAGAACTACCCATACTGGTATGAGAGCAGAAAAGAACGGGTTCCTGTCATGTTCGGTCTCAATTTACCAACGCACCCCGTCTTTTCTTACGGTGTAGCACCCGTAGTGGGATGCTTTTTTCTGGATGCACTTTCCAGAAAGCAGAAAGCCGGAGCAGTTCTTGCCGGAATCGCATCAGCCGGTCTGTTCACTTTTCTTGAGGAAAAGACAGGTATCCGTATGGGACTTGACCTGCTTTCAGCTGAGGTGGAGTGGTACGGGTCAAAATACTGGAACACCCCTGAAAATGTCTGGCTGCATCGCTCTCCCCTTCCCTACCATGGCTCCCCGATTGCAGATTATGCATCTCTGGTGCCAAGGACAGATGATGACTGGAAATGGTCGGTTTACGCTTCGAAGCGTATTGCAAACAGGATAAAGATCAGTGCACAGGTGGCAAGCGATCACATCCTGCGAACACAATATATGCCTCCGCCGCCCTCCTTTGCCAAGTACACCGAAATTGTGCCCCGGACTCAGGACTGGTACTGGATGACCCGGGCCATGTTCTACTTTTAGTAAAATGGAAATATCCAATTAACAGGATCAGGATTCAGCATGATTTCTGTAAAGAACCTGATACGAACAGCAGCTTCGGTTAAACTCCTGATCCTCTGTCTGGTGATCCTTTCTGTACTGGTGGTATGGGGGACATTCTATCAGGTGGAATATGGAGTTCATGCGGCACAGAGGAGTTTTTTCAACTCCTGGCTGCTTTTTACTCCATTTGGTCTTCCGCTGCCCGGCGTAAAAAGTATCATCGCCCTTGTTTCTATCAACCTTCTCTCATCATTTATTACATCTTTCCGTTTCAAGTGGACAAATACCGGTATTTTACTGGTGCACGCAGGAACTGCTGTTCTTTTTCTGAGCGGGGCAGTTTCCTCCTTTACTCTCCGGGAATCTGTTCTCACTCTTGGTGAAGGAGAATGCTCCAGAGAGTCTATCGATTTCAACACATGGGATTTGATGCTGTCTGGGAACAGCCGGGAGCAAAAGGCGGAAATTCTTGATTTTTCAGATCTGAGAGCGGGAAAAACCTGCCGGTTTTCCAGAGCAGGGGTATCACTTGCCATACAAGACATTTTCACAAGTTGTGTGGCTTATGGAAGTTCAATTGACAATTTGGATTCCCTGCTGCCAAAGCCACAGACAAAAGACCAGGGCGCCAACATCCCAGGACTGATCGCTTCCGCTTCCAGAAATGGCTTATCCGGACCGGAGATAACGCTTTATGGGGGTGCCGGAAAGCCCTCTGCATTTGCAATCGGAACTGACACTTTTCGAATAATACTTCAGCCCAGAAGGGTAAAACTTCCGGCCTCAATCGGTTTAATCAGTTTTTCCATGGAGACCCATCCCGGCTCAGAAGACGCCAGAAGGTTTACCAGCCGTGTCGGGGTAAGCGGCATTGAATCACCGCGTGAAGCAGTAATATCGATGAACAAACCATTCAGATACGGATCATTTACATTCTATCAGGCCGGGTATTCGAAGGAGGCCGGACGAATCCTGTCAACTTTTTCGGTTGTCGAGAATCCGATCCGGTTCGCTCCCTATACTGCCGGAATCATAATAATGGCAGGGCTGTTTCTACATTTTTTCTTAAAGTTTACATTAGATATTATTTCAAGGAAGGCAAGATGATCTGCGGGAAGACGGCATATCGATGTCTTGCCGCAAGAATTGTACTCATGGCATTATTATCAGCCCTGGCAACTGTTTTCTGTGCACATGCAGGATGGATCCCGGCAGCAAACCTGGGTAAAATCATTATCCTCGATAATGGGCGCAAAAAGCCACTGGACACCTTTGCCAGAAACAAACTTCGTCAATTTTCCGGCAAAGCTGCTGTTGAGGGTTCAGATGCGATTCACTGGCTTGCCAGAGTGGTTTTCAACACGCAGTATGCTGATAATGATTTGGTTTTTCTGATAAACAATCCAGATGTTGCTGATGCTCTGGGTATTTCACCGAGGCCAAAGCGCCGCTACAGTTTTTCCGAGCTCCACGGGGCAATGGCGGAACTGGATGAATTGTCATCCAGGATATTGAAAAACCCGCCTGAAAGCTGGTCACAATTTGACAGGGAGATCATACGAACCAGTCGCAATCTCAGGGAATACATTTCTCTGCGGTCCTCATTCAGTTTTTTTGAAGCCAGGAGTGAATTAGGGATTACCGATTCAACTCTTTCTTCCATTCTTCGCATTCCGGTGAATCAACCGCTGTCATACGTTTATCTCTTGTCCCGCTCAGGGGCATTGGCAGAACAGATGGTTGCGATTCAGAAAGGGGGACTTGACAGTCTTACCCCAGGGGAAGCATCTCTTGTCAGGCTGGTGGGAAACATGCGGGAAATGGAATCAGTCACGGAGAACCCTCCCCCCCATATCATCCCGGAAACAGGTCCCAATGGCGAAATCTGGTTCAGCTTCTGGGGCTACCTGAACCGGTACAGGTCCGCAGCGGTTTATCAGAAATCCTTTTCTGTGATGAAACGCATGTATCACTGGTACAGAAAAGGAAATCAGTCAGAGTTTGACAAGTCAGTCCGGGAGTACATCTCACTTGTTAAAAACTCGGTATCAGGAGACATAAAAATTCCTGACCCGACACTGGAGCTTATATATAACAGGGTAAACCCATTCTTTTATTCCAAAGTACTTTATGGTATCGCAGCGCTGCTGTCGATTCTGGCTTTGTCAACGCTGTGGAAAAAAGCATACCAGATAAGCCTGATTATTGCAATTGCAGGGCTTACTCTCCACACTTTCGGTATTACAGCCCGGATGGTGATAATGTCTCATCCCCCTGTGACTAATCTTTACGAAACGTTTATCTTTACAGCATGGGCATCTTCGGTACTGGGTCTTGTACTGGAATTAACCCGAATGCGCTCAGTGGGAGTTTTCACAGCAGCAGTTACCGGATTTCTTTTCCTTCATATTGCCGGAAGGTACGCGCTCGATGGTGACACGTTCGGAATGCTCTCTGCAATCCTCGATTCCTCCTTCTGGCTGACCACGCATATTGTGACAATAGCACTGGGCTATGCCGGATGTGTTGCAGCAGGTTTTATCGGGCATATTTATCTCATTCAGAAAATGCTCACAGGAGAAAACCAGAGACATCTGAAATCACTCTCCAGATCGGTTTACGGAATATTCTGTTTTGGATTCATCTTTACAGTTGCCGGTACGGTTTTCGGCGGAATGTGGGCTGACCAGGCATGGGGCAGATTCTGGGGATGGGATCCCAAGGAAAACGGGGCTCTGCTGATAATTATCTGGGGTTTAATTGTGCTCCACAGCCGTGCTGGAAGACTGGTTAAAGATACTGGTGTGGCTTTCGGAGCGGTAATCGGAGTTATCCTGGTGATGTGCACCTGGATCGGAGTAAACCTGTTAGGTACGGGACTGCACTCTTATGGATTTACTTCCACTGGAGCGGTTACACTTTT
>DAOTAZ010000272.1:0-5140 GCA_035382965.1 Chitinispirillaceae bacterium
GTCGATCTATTACATGGTTTATTCCGGATCATATCAAAGAATCAGCTATGCAACCAGCAACTCACCAACCGGACCCTGGAATTTTAAGGGCTATATTTTCGAAAGACCCAATATTGGTACTAATCACCCCGGTGTTGCTCACTACAAAGGTCGCAACTATATGTTCTATCACAACGGTGCATTGCCTGGCGGGGGAAGTTTCAAACGTTCGGTCTGCGTGGAGGAGTTCGACTACGGGGCTGACGGGAGCATTCCCGCTCTGACCATGACCCAACCGGGTCCCGCACCCGTTGGCACGCTCGATCCATATAAACGGGTCGAGGCAGAGACCATTGCCTTCTCAAGAGGGCTCAAGACCGAGAAGTGCAACGATATAGGGGGTGGTCTCAACGTCACGTCCATCAATAACGAGGACTATATCAAGGTCAGGGAGGTCGATTTCAAGGATGGTGCAGTCTCATTTGAGGCACGGGTTTCTTCATCAGGGGGTAATGCCAAAATCGAGCTTCGCCTCGACAGACAGGACGGTACACTGATCGGGACCTGCGATGTTTCAGGGACATCATCCTGGACTATCAAGACCTGTAATGTAACCGGGGCCACCGGCAAGCACGACCTGTTCATGAAGTTTGTTGGTGGCTACGGCGAACTCTTCAAGTTCAACTATTGGAAGTTTAATCCGGTCCCAACCGGAACAATCGATCAGAAAACTGCCGGGAAAAAGGCGGGCGGGTTTGAAGTGTCGTTCGTTAACGGTGTAAACAAGGCATTGAGGATTGACTTCTCACAACAGGCTAAGCAGCAGCCTTTGAATGTTGATGTATACGATCTCTCCGGCAGATTCGTAACAACACTGTATTCGGGGCTGACACACGCGTCACAACTGACACTTCCGCTCAACGATGCAAGAATGCAGCGGGGAGTCTATATGATCAGAATGTCACTTGGAAGTCAAGTTGTTCAGGTCAAGTCGATATCGATGAATTAAGATATCTGATTTACATTTCACTGGAAACACAGAAGCACCTCTCTCCGAAATGGAGAGAAAGTGCTTTTTTTTTATCCGCGGAATGGGACAGGTACGTATCCGGAATGGAACCGGATGTTAGGCAAAGGATAGATAATACAGGGAAAAGGTACAGAAATAAAGATAAGGTCGCAAAGAATAAACGCTCCGCGGAGGGCGCGGAGAACGCAGAGGTAAGACGTAAAGTAAAATCAAGTCTCCAAATGTAAATATATCGTAATTACAGATAATAATTGACTTATATCGGTGATATCAGTGATTTTCTAAACGCGAAGCGTTTACTCCTTTGCGTTCTCCGCGTTTTAATCTCTTCACCTGGGTCACGGTGTTGAACTGATTCAAATTGCTTTTTTTACTGTTTTTAAAGCAGGCAGTCATCATCTGTTAATCCTGAGAAAACCGGGTTGGTTTTGCATGTTGACATTCAGTGGTGAATAATGGTAAAATTTACCACTGAATCAACTGGCATTTACAATTACTACTGCATTGATTCTATTCTTTACGGCTGAGCCTGGTACTGCAAAGAAAAACATTTGCGAAAAAATTACCGGAGAAGAAGGCTTATGGAGAAACTGGAGAAAATCTACTCTCTTCATCGGATGCTTTCACACAGCAGATACTCTGTACCCTTGAAAAGAATCCTGGATGAGCTTTCTTGCTCCAAGGCAACTTTTTATCGTCTGAAAGCATTTTTAATGTGTATGGGTGCTCCAATTGAATTCAGCCGTAAATACAAGGGGTATTATTACGATTTAAAGGAAGGAGAGAGCTTCGAGCTTCCGGGAATCTGGTTTACCTCAGAAGAACTTCAGGCTTTTGCTACACTCGATAAGGCTGTAAACGATCTTTCAGAGGGATATTTTGCCGATTTTTTCAGGCCTTTCAGGGCAAAGCTTGACTCTCTTATAAAACTGCAGAAAATCAAATTTACCAGGTGGAAAGAGGGGGTAAAGATTCTCCCTGTGGAGCAGAGAAAGACAGACCCTGAAACTCTCAAAACCATCATCTCGGCAATTCTTTCCCCCAGACGTCTTGAGATAGTACACAAACCTCTAGGTAAGGAGCCGGTGAAAAGAGAGATCTCTCCTCAGACAATTGTACGCTACAAGGATAACTGGTATGTTGATGCCTGGTGTCACAAGAGGGAGGGATTGCGCACATTTTCAATTGACCGCATAATATCCTGCAGCACCTGCAAAGGAAAAATCAAGGCTGTCAAAAGGAAAGATCTGGATTCCTACTACGGAGCGGCATTCGGAATCTTTACCGGTGCTCCCAGGGATACAGCAGTCATAGAGTTCAGTGGAATAGCCGCAGAGGAGGTCTCACGTGAACAGTGGCACCCCCTTCAGGAATCCTCCCTCGATGACAAAGGCACCCTCACGCTTAAAATCCCCTACAGCGACAGCAGAGAACTTATCATGGATATCCTCAGATGGGGCGAGCTGGCGGAAGTGAAGGGCCCGGAGAGCTTGAGAGAGGAAGTGAGGAGGGTTGTGAGGGAGATGGGGAAGAGGTATGGGGATTACTGAATGCAGAAACAACTGTTAAGAAAAATAAGGTGAGTCTCAGGTATTGAGACTGACGGGAAATAAATTAAGATCTGTATATAAAATATTGAGACTTTAAAGGAAGATAACACATGTAAAAATCTTTTCCGGAATAAATCAGGGGCATTTTTTCTTAATCCTCGAGATCTTGGCTGAAAGTTTCATAAAGGAGGAGCTGCTGTGAACAAAATGGAGATCATATCCAGAAAGCTTTATAATGAACTGCGGGATACGTATGGCGGGACGCGGGATCACTATATGGCGCTTGCCTGTCTTAAGGAGGAGTTTGGTGTAGAGGAAAATGCCGCTCTAAACAGGATCGATTTTGATTCCTCCGGTTACGGGATAAATGCCTTTTATTTCGATGAAGTCCGGAAAAACCTCTATCTTCTCCTTGTCAGTGCATCATCGGTTGCCGACCTTGTAAAACAGCCGCTGCATCAGTTTGCAATAAACGGACTGGATCAGATTTTTGCTGTTGAAAAGGAAACAGGTTCAGGAAGCCGCTTTTTCAACTCACTTGCATTATGTCTTCAGGAAAACAGCGCGCTGATAGAGCAGGTATTCCTAAGGGTGATCATGGCAGGAGGTCTTGAAGAACTCGAGCAGAGCGAGTATGTAAAGAACCTGCTTGAGCAGATAGAGGATAAAAAGTACCTGATAGACAGGTTCTTCAACGGTCGGACTGTGAGATTTTCCTACGATCAGAGGTCAATTAGCGGCAGTGATATCCGCATGGGAACGACATCGAGGGTTTATGAGTACAGCCTCGATATCGGGCAGATTTTATCCCAGTCCGGTTCCGGCGGAGAAAAAATGGCTATTTTTTTCATGCGTCTGACAGATCTTCTTGCGATGTACAGGGAAATGGGGAGCAAGTTTTTTGAGCGTAATATCCGCTACGGGCTTGGTGATAATTATGTAAACAGATCGATTGCAGCATCATTTAAAAGAATCGTTTTAGAGGGTAAAGAGCAACCTGGGGTATTTGCGTTCAATCATAACGGAGTAACAATTGCAGCGCAGGAGGTAAGGACAGAGGGTAACAGGTGCCATATTGTCTCCCCGCGTCTTCTGAACGGGGCACAGACTGTAACCACGTTTGACAGTTTTTGCAAAGGAATCAATTTCAGCAAGGAAAATCCTGATTATGAAAAGTATAGTCGCACAATCGAAGGGATAAAGGTTTTGTGCAAGACTATTACAGATGCGCAATCACAGTTTATTACGACTGTAACGATAAACAACAATCGTCAGAACCCAGTAGCTCCCTGGGATCTACACGCAAATGATGATATACAACTGCAGCTTCAGGACAAGTTCCGCAGTGTGCTTGGAATTTACTATGAGAGGCAGAAAAATGCTTTTGCAGATATCGATCCTGAAGAGGAAAATGGGATAATTGCAAAAAAGGAGATAAAGCTTCTCAAGCTTGCCCAGACTTTCCTGGCCTCTGATGGAGAATTAAGGCTTCTTGGATCGTTGCGTGATGTTTTTGAAGAGGATGAGATCTACGAGAGAGTATTCAGTTTGTCGAGGCTTAAAGCTGATTTACGTGCAGTAGTTCTCTGTTACAAGATTCAATTCAGGCTTCATCGTTTAATCAAGGAGATAGTAGAGAGGGGACCGACAAAATACTGGTACCTTAAACGCGCAAAGAATCTTCTGTGGGCACTTCTTTGTAAGGCAGTTTTAAACGATGAGAGGATCGATGATCTTACCGACAGCTATGGTACCGATATGGTTTTATCAAATGGCTACATAAATTTACTTGCAGAGCTTTCAAGCCGTCGCTGCCGTCCTCTGATTGCCTTTCTTGAAGAGAAAAACCGGGACAAGATCGATGCCGGCGATGTCACTTTTCTCAACAGGGATGCCGCCTTTACACATTGTATGAATGAGGCAAGGGAGAGATGGGGATGGGTGAAGAGGGGGTTGAGGTGAGGGGGGATATACCTGATTTCCTTTGGGCAAAGACAACTAAGTCAGGTAATATGGGAAAATCTGTTCTGTCTCATTTAAATGATGTAAGAGAAGTAGCATATTTACTATTACAAAATAGTCCAATGGTATTGTCCAAGACAGGATTATGTGCAAAACAAATTGCAACGTTCTCAGGTTTGCATGACATCGGAAAGGTATCTCCCGGTTTTCAGGCGAAATGCGTTGAATGGCTAGAGAAATATAGACTTCCACCAAATTATGGAATTGGTTACGAAACTAATCATTCGGTTGTCACACAGTTTACAATAAAGGAGATTCTGCAGAAAACAGGAGTAAAAACAGAAGCAGCCGAGTTATGGGCAACCATTTTAGGAGCCCACCATAGCAAATTACACAGACCAGGGCTCATTTTGAGAGTCTCTGATGGTGAATGGCAGAGTCTGCGTGAGGAAATTGTTAATGAATTTTTAAATGGTGAAAAATTGCCTGACTTTACAATTGATTGTTTGTGGCCATTTCTATGGTGGGTTACTGGTCTTGTAACAGTGTCTGACTGGATCGGATCAGCCGAAGATTGGTTTCCTGTAATGCAGGAAACTTTGCCTGCTGATAGTAAGAG
>DAOTAZ010000273.1:0-5140 GCA_035382965.1 Chitinispirillaceae bacterium
ATTAAATACACCTGCACTATATACCAGTTTACACAAAAAATTCCGCACACCCCTTTAAAACCATTAGTACAGGGAAAAAACAATCACACACTCATCTCAAGCATCCTCTTCAGCGACAATGAGGCTCTAACCGCTATCTTCTCCGGAACAGTAATTACCTCTCCACCACTGCCATCAAGTGCTTTTTTCACCGAAAGTAGAGATCCCTTCTTCATGTTCGGACAGATCAGTTTTTCACTGAGCACCATAAATTCTTTTTCCGGATTAGCCTTCCTCAGCGTATGCAGAAGCCCGCTCTCGGTAGCTATGATAAATCTCTTGTGACTGCTGCTTTTGACATAACTGCACATCTCACCTGTCGACAGTACATGATCACACAGGTTCCTGCACTCCGCCGATGCTTCAGGGTGGATAAGCAGAACAGCATCCGGATATTCAGCCCTGGCCTGGAGAATCATCTCCCGGGTTATCCACTGATGTGTCGGGCAGAATCCATCCCAGAAAACCATTTTTCTGCCTGTTTTCTCCTGAACAAAAGATCCAAGATGCTTATCCGGTACAAAGATAATGCCTTTTTCCTCAGGAAGCTTTCCGGCTATCCTGACCGCATTCGAACTTGTGCAGCAGACATCACTCTCCGCCTTCACCTCTGCAGTAGAGTTGACATAACACATGACCAGATAATCAGGATACTGTGCCTTGAGTTCCCTGAGATCGGATGCATCGATCATGTCTGCCATCGGGCAGCCGGCATTCTTTTCAGCCAGGATCACTTTCTTCCCGGGATTGAGGATAGAGGCAGTCTCTGCCATGAAACGTACACCACAGAAAACTATTACGTCAGCATTTGTGCGGCTCGCTTCCACACTGAGCCCGTAGGAATCACCCACAAAATCGGCAATATCCTGAACTTCAGCAGGCTGATAAGTATGTGACAGAATTACCGCACATTTTTCACTTTTCAATTCACTTATTTCTTTTTGCAAACTATTCATTTTTTTTCTCTACAAAAGGTGACAGGCCTCGCAGTTTCTCAACAATTCCGGGCATGACTTCGATCACCTTGTCGATCTGCTCGTCTGTGTTGTACCTGCTCAAAGAAAACCTGGTGGAACTGTGTGCGAAAGTATAAGGAATACCCATTGCCATCATCACATGAGAGGGTTCAAGAGAGCCTGTGGTACAGGCAGAACCTGATGATGCGGCTATGCCGCTTTCATCCAGATGCAGCAGTATTGCTTCACCTTCGATAAACTCAAAACTGATGTTGGTTGTATTGGGAAGGCGCATCTTTTTATCACCATTAAGTTTTGCGCCAGGGCATCTTTTCAGCAGTTCCTCCTCCAGCCTGTCCCGCATCGCTCTGACTCTGGAATTTTCTTCTTCCATATATTTCATTGCCAGTTCACATGCTTTACCAAGACCTACTATATACGGAACATTTTCTGTTCCGGCACGCATACCCTCTTCCTGATGTCCCCCGTGCAGGATCGGCTCCAGATCCACTCCTTTTCTGATGAAAATCGCACCGATTCCTTTAGGAGCATGAAGCTTATGGCCGGAAATCACGAGCATGTCAACTGGTACCGTTTTAACATCAATAGGAACCTTGCCTGCAGCCTGTACCGCATCGGTGTGGAAAAACCCGCCTTTTTCCTTAACCTTTTCAGCAAGCTCATGGATCGGGAAAAGCACACCAGTCTCATTGTTTGCCCACATGAGGCTCACAAGAGTTCTGTTGTCGATATTTAAATTTTCAAACTGGTCCATCCTGATGTTTCCAGAGGAATCAACATCCAGCTCGACAAGGGATGTCCCTTTACTCTGGAGATAACGTGCGGTATTACGCACTGCAGGATGCTCAACCGTTGAGGTAACAATCCGGGATCCCTCATGGGCAGCAGAGAATCCTTTCAGCGCCATATTGTCGCCCTCTGACCCGCAGCTTGTAAAGATAATCTCTTCAGGCGATGCTCCAAGCAGCGAAGCGACCTGCTCACGAGCCCTCTCTACATGGCGCTTGACGTATCCTCCGAACCGGTGGATACTCGATGGATTACCGTAACGATCCCCGAAAAAGGGAAGCATCGCTTCCAAAACCTCAGGAGCTACCCGGGTTGTGGCATTATTATCGAGATATATTTGACTTTCCATAATATTTCCTTCTTACTGCCTGGCACGTCTCTCTGGTGATCCGGCAATCAGCCAGAGATTGAGAATTGAGATGAAGAAAATGGCCGCAGCCCTTAAATATTTGACCACATGGTAAAATGATCTGAACGGATTTGACATCTTGCGAAGGTACCAGGCTCTTAAAATTCCCGAAAAACTGTCCAGGGCAATAAAGAGAACCCATGCTGCACCGATAGTCATAATCAGCCTGTTGGATTTCATTTTTTCTCCTCTTTTTTAAATCCTGACAATGAACGGCCCGAGGAGCCTTCTGCCTTTGAAAATAAAATCCGCCCACTTTCACCGCGGCTTTTTCAAAACCATTCACCGGGTCCATTTGACTCTCCATGAATCCTGATTAATTTTTAACCAGAGGTAAATAGTTACTCATGAGAAAAACTGATAAATCCGTTATTTTCATTCTCCTTCTTTGCATTACGGTTCTGAAAGTCAATTCTGAACAAAAAATGCCCGTACTGCAGACATTGACAAAAGCTTCACAGAAGGACAGCACCGTCAACCTCTCTGAGTTAATCACCCCTGACAGCGCCTATATAGCTGCGCCATCGGTAAGAAGCGTTCTTTCAGGAGAAATCGTTGATGTAGAGATAGTCCCCCGATGCGCCGTGGATTCTGTGATGATTCTGGTCAGACATTCTGAAAACCGGATCGATTCTCTTGGGGTTGTCCGCAGGGCACCCTACAAATTAAAATGGGACCCATCAAACTGCCCTGATCAGGATCAGATTCACCTTCAATTCGGGTATATCCTGTACAAAGATCAGGACCGGAAGATAATCTGCCCCCCTATGCCGCACAGATGGGTTCTGGACAGAGATAAACGCCTCAGCCGGAAAAAAGTCAACTGTCGTCAGACAACCACCCCTGAAAAGATCAAAATTGACGGGGATCTCTCTGACTGGAAAAATGTAAGAGAGATCCGGATTGGTTCAGAAGGTACATTCCGTATTTTGTGGAGCAATTCACATATCCTGTTTGCTGCCCATGTAAAAGACAGCTCAGTAACATACTCCGATTTTCTTGAACTCCATTTTGATCTTCACAATGATAAAAGCCATTTTTCAGGCATAAACCATCGCAGCATCCGCTTCGGCCCCAAAACCCGCAGCAACAGTTTTACAGTTGATCTCACCAAAGATGGTTTCATTCTCAGTGACAGCATCAATGTCCTGCTCAGCCGTGAGATGAAGTGGGCAAGGTCTTTCATAGATGGTTACACAATCGAGGCCTCGATACCATTTTTCTGCTTGTCTGATCTGCAGTTCCCGAATATGAAATTTGGTTTTGATGTCTCGATATTAAACTCTGATAATGACGGAACGCGCAGGTTTACAAGCTGGTCCGGATCGACTTTCTCAAACAGGTATAACCCAAGCCAGTGGGGGACCATCAGGCTCAAACAGGCTTTCCCCCTTCTGAAATTCCTTCTTGCCCTCTCGGCAATAATCACTGGAGCTATAATTGCCTTTGTGATAACAATACTGATAAAACAGTGCCGTGATGATTACAAATACGAAGAACTGGAAAACAAAGGCACATCTGAACTGATGAGTTCCATTCTTGAAAGTATGCGCCGGATGATCAGCAATTCTGAACTGGATCTGGAGGTATTTTCAAAGAAAACAGGAATTGACCGGGAGAAAATAGAATCGGAAATCCAGGCTGAAACCGGCTGCGATTTCACGAGTCTTCTGACATTTGAGCGAATCCGTTCTGTCAAAGAATTGTTGCGGGATACAGACATTCCCTTTGAAGAGATAGCTGCAAAGGCTGGTTTTACAGATTTGGACAATATGAGAACTACTTTTGAACAGATTACCTGCACCACCCCGGAAAAATACCGGGAAAGAATCAAAGAGGAAGAAAACAGCGAAGAAGAGTAAATGCTGCTCTGCTACATATTTTCCAAGTACCTGGGAATCAGTGACCTGAGCCCCGTATCACCCTCGAATTTCATGTATTTAAAATGCAGTCTGTCCAGTATCTGATTGGCATCCTCCTCGAGGTCGAGCAGGTATGTATTCATTCCACTGTCATTTATGCATTCCGGGTCGCAGCAGGAAGGGTTCGAGAGATTGATATAGATTCTGCATGTAAGCGGTCTGACAGCATAAATACTGCATCTGTTGTTCCTGTCAAGCAAGGGACAAGGCCTTTTCATCTGATAATAAACTGACAGCAACAGATCAATTTCATCTATCTGCTCCCCGTCATCACCGGTTTCCAGGAGCCGTTTTTGTACAAGGTCATTCAATCTTTCCAGTTCCAGGCAGTCACTCCGGCAGGTTTCAATTATCCTCTTAACCTCACCGGGCATAATAGTATGTATATAATCGGCGATAATTTCAGCCTCAAACGAGTTTACATCCTCAACCCAGTGATAACAGCACGTTGCGCATGTCTCCCTGCAGCAGCACTTCAATTCAGAATTATTGAGCACTTCTTTCTGAAATATGTCGAATAACCGATGGACTTCTTTGAGTGTGGAAACAAACCCTTCATCAAGGCATGAGGAGAAAGAACCCTCTTCGAGTGTCTTCAACAGCATCAATATTTCCTTATGAATGGAGACAGCCTGAGGTGTCAAAGGCAATACACTTGAGGTTTGTTTTCTTTCGTCTGGATAGGCCATCATCAGTTGGGAAGCCGCAGCCGGAAATTACTGAAATGAAAGGATAACTCAGCTTTTATTGACGGTACTAATTCGAAACTGGAAGTGGAAATATTGTCTTTGTTTTTTACCCATTTTGATGACCCGGAAAGAGAAAGGTCCGCATAATTCCTGTAATAAAACCTGGTTTCCAGCAGCAACTCGAATCCTTTCTCACGGACAGAATCTCTGTAAACCGGAAGTCCTTTTGTATTTCCCTCTTCACTATCCTGCCATCTGGTAAGAACATTATTTCCACCATTTCTGAAGAAAGCCATCTCCAGCCCCGAGGCCCAG
>DAOTAZ010000274.1:0-2337 GCA_035382965.1 Chitinispirillaceae bacterium
GAATGCTCCATCCTGGGGATAACTCAGTGCTCCATCAGCGGAATTTGGAATCTCGATATATCCCGAATCACTGAATTCAAGTCCTTTACCGATAATGCAATCCCTGCTGGTCAGTTTAGAGCCTGCAGGTGTTCCGTGAAAAGAATTCTCTGTTGCATCGAGAACCTCTCTACTCCCATCACCTTCAAGATGCCACACTGCCTGAAAACCATTTCCTGTGGTAAATACATCAGCTCCATCCGATTTCATCGATGCATCGTTTTTCCCTGAAAGCATCCTTATCACTGTCAAGCCATCACCGCGGACAGTATCGACCCTGACCCATATCACTGCTTTGCCGGAAAGAGAATCCCATAATTCAATCTGGCAGGGGAGTGTATCTCCATGGCTGTTTGTAAAACGAATCCGGGGCATGTCATTTGAGGTTGTGCTGAAATCAAAATCAGATGAACTTAGTCTTATAAGTACCGGAAAATCGAGAATTGTCTCTGAGACCGAAGCCCCATCATCACTTGTGTTAAGAAAGATATTCTGGACAAAAGGCCAGGAGAGCCCGACTATCAGGGGCTCAGGTGAAGATGACTCCATTACAGTAACACCATAGACCTCTGTTTTAATCTCCGGATCATCTTCTGAAGAAAACCGGATTGAATATGTCCCCTCCGGAATGTCTTCAATTGTAAATTCTCCGGTAAGAGGATCGATCGCTGCAACTCTTTCCAGTCCATAGATCTCGGCAATCGCTGATGAGACTTCCATGGTGGAGTTGACAGTTCCGGAAATTGTACTGGTCCTTTTCAGTACAGAACCTAAAGAATCCGTATCACCTGAATCTACCTGAAATGAAACCAGTGCTGCATAACCTTGCCTGTCGTTTATCTCAATTGAGTAGCTGCCCGAATCCAGGTTAGTCAGGAGAACAGATCCTGAATTATCGGTGATTGTGTCAAGATTTTTTGCAGATGTATTTCCAGGAGAACCAGTCAATGGCAGAAAATCAGAAGCTCTTAAACGTACTATCGCTCCTGCTGCCGGGGATCCGTCAGGATAGGCCGCCGCCACTGTGATACTGTTTGTCGTTTCGGAACCAGATCCCGGACCACCCGCAATATCCAGAGAACACTGGAAAAGAAGAACTGAAGTTGTTATGAATAACACAGCAAACGATCTCATTAAGACGGTTCCTTCCAGTTTTTACTGATTGGAAAGAGTTGAAAATTGACATGGTATACTCCGGTCGCGTTTTCCTCTTCGTTGGCAATTTTCAGTACCTCACGCCGGAACTCGGCAATTTTTTCCTTGAGCCTGGAAAACCCCTCCGGAGAAAGCGTAACAGTAGTAGTGGAAATATCACGTGATTCTTTACTGATCCTTTCCAGAGCCTCATATGCAAGATTGATCGTATCTTTCTGAAATATCCTCACTGCTATGTCATGACATTGTTCACCTGTGGTTATAAATCTGTTAGTCTGAACATATCTTCCATCCTCATTCTTCTTTATAAACCCCAGACGCTCAAGCAGTGTTACAGCCTTTTTGGCCTCGGATGCTTTGATAGGGGGCACAAGAAGTCCGGCGAGTTCTTCATAATCTCCCCTGAATGGATATACCCCTATTAACTCCCTAATAGCGGTATAATACCACCGGGTGTAAAACTCATAGGCCCCCGCTTCAACCCTGCAGCACCCCGGCTCTTTAAAAGAGAGCAGCTTTTCAAAGTAAGTTTTTATCTGAATATCCGATTTTGCTCTGCCAAAGAAGACAAGATTAGTAAAATATTCTGACTGACGTTTGTTGAGTTTAAGCAGTTTAGAGAATCTGGGGATGGAATCCTCGGGGATATTTTTCTGGCCATTAAAGACTTTGACCAGAAACCCGGGGTCTATACCGGTCTTATCCTGGATAAATCTGTAGGAGAAGTTGGGATTTTTCTGATGCAGCTCTTCGTATATGTCTCTCAGGAATTTGCGGTAATCAAAATAGTCGAAGATATTAACCATGTGGGTGCCCTTTCAGATATTATATAATTTACTGTGATTTCGGGCATTAGCAATTACATGGATTATTAAAATGTAGTACTGATGGACTACAAGAGGGCCGGGGACGGACTATCTTTTTACTTTTTAGGTTTTTTGTTTCAGGCCTGAACCAACGCCCCGCCGCGATGCGAGTTCTCCGGTTCTGAGTCCATGTTTCATCTCCGGGGAAAATTAATGTTCTATATGAGATGTTTTTTGAATGTCCCAGTCACAAAAAGCTCACGATGCAAAAAGTTAAAAAAGGGGACGGACTATCTTTTTACTTTTTAGGTTTTTTGTTTCAGTCTCGAACCAATGA
>DAOTAZ010000274.1:2437-5126 GCA_035382965.1 Chitinispirillaceae bacterium
TGAGTCCTTATTTCATCTCCGGGGTAAATTATTGTTCTATGTGAGATGCTTTTTAGATGTTCCAGTCACAAAAAAGCTCACGATGCAAAAAAGGTAAAAAACGGGACGGACTATCTTTTTACTTTTTAGGTTTTTTGTTTCAGTCTCGAACCAATGAACCGCCGCGATGCGGTTTTCTTGGTTCTGAGTCCTTATTTCATCTCCGGGGTAAATTATTGTTCTATGTGAGATGCTTTTTATATGCTCTATTCACAAAAAAAGTACCCGGAGATAAAATAGTGTATTAGTTGAAAGTCCTTAATTCATCTCTGAGGCAATTTATTGTTCTATGCAAAAGTAGTTTAGAAGTTCCAATCACAAAAACTCTCCTCTGAGAGATGAATCATTGCTCTGTTAATTAAAATTCTCTGTGCCCTGGGCAATCAATTCCCTCATGAGTTTAAGCTTTTCACGTTTATCAGTCCCAAAACACCATAATCCCAGATATTATCACTTCGGAAAACCCACTTCCGTTTTTTTCCTTTTTTCTGGTTACATAATTTAATTGCCAACATTGAATCCATTCGATGTCCATAGGTCTGAATGGTTTGGCAGATAGGAGCAGGTGGTATGAGAAAAAGATTTCAAAATGACAGCGGTGGAGCCCTGGTGGCTGTGTTGGTGATGGCAGTTATCTTCAATTTCGCTTTTCTGGCTGTGAATTATACAGTTGGCAATGCTACGAAAAAAAGCGGCTTTCGAAGGATGAATATCAGTGCCATAAACATTGCCGAAGCAGGAAAAGAGCAGGCGCTTTCCTCTTTCCGTTCAGGCGGCATGGTTCCATCGGCAAACTCCACTGTTACACTTTTTGACAGTATTCCCTTTGGAAACGGGCATTATACTGTCATGGCAAGTACAGATGAAGATGCTGATACTGTGATCATAAGTTCCACCGGGTTTGTGAATGAGATCAGCAAGACAATCGTAGTTATTTGTCAAGTGGGTGATTGCCAGTCTCCTGATGATTCTGCGTACAATTACGGGATTATCTCGGGAGGGGGAATGACCTGGTCAGGTTCTGGTACCTGCAATACAGGTAGTGCCATGCTTCATACAAATGGCGCATTCCAAATGTCTGGATCGAGTAATTTCCACTGCGGTCTGCTTTCTTCTGTTGCAGGGATTACGATGAAAGGTTCGGGTGACATTGTGGGAAGTGCGATTGCACCAAATATTGCAATGTCCGGAAATGGTGAAATAACCGGCTCGAAGACAATAGGCACAGTCAATCAGGTGTCTATTCCGTCAATTGATCTGACTCCATACTACGAACATGCTCTCGCACATGGTCAAGTTGTCAACGGTATTCATATTACCGGCTCTTCAAGCACCGTAATTCCCGGAGGGGTTTTATGGGTAAACGGGAATTTCAAGTATTCCGGATCAGGAAATGTGACAGGCAGTATTATCGCTACAGGTTCGGTTACGATTTCCGGAAGCGGGAATTTTACAGCGGTAGATAAATATCCTGCAATTGTCAGCCGTGACAGTGATATCACGATGTCCGGGAGTGGAAGAGTGAGCGGGTTGATATATGCACGAGTGGGAAAACTCAAGAAAAGCGGTTCCGGCGATGTAACAGGGTCTATGATTTGTGGAGGTGAATTTGTTAAGAGTGGAAGCTGGAACACTTTGACATATATGAATTCGGCTCCGGTTGCTCCGAATTGCTCACAAAAAACATACACAGAAGTGGCATGGCAGGAGCTTTAATTTCTGAAAAATTCATCATGGAGGTGCTGGATGTCTCTTGCAATTTACAAGAAGATAATGATTGGATGGTTTGTAATAATGGCTGCTGCCGCTTCTGGAATTGCACAGGAAGAAGATTCGTTATTGTATAGTCAGCAGGATCTGGACAGATTGCTTTCCACAAAGGTTTGCACTTCATGCAATCTCAGAGGAGTTAACCTGGATAAAGTAAATCTGGAGGGAGCTGATCTGAGGATGAGTAATCTTTCTGAGGCTAATTTGACAGAAAGCAAACTTCTGGGAGCAAATCTGGAGGGGGTTAATCTCTGTAATTCAAATCTTACCGGGGCTGACATCAGCAGCGCGAATGCCAGCGGAGCGGTGATGGCAGGGGCAAATCTAAATGGATGCAAAATTAACGGATGCAATCTAACCGGCGCGGATATGACAGGATCCAATTTGACAAACGTAAATCTGGAAACTGCAGTTCTCACAGGTGCTATCCTGAAGAACATAATCAGGTAATCGAAAGTCACTCTGTACCTACTGCCGGATTATGGCAGATAATGACCAGAATATGGCAGGTCTTGATTCAGCCCTTGTCATATTCTGGTCATACTCATTTTCTGAAAAACACACTTACATCTTCATGTCACAACGTGAAAAGGTCACAATCAATGAGTTTAGAAATGTAAAAAACAGGATCCATTTTCGAAAGCAGGAATCCATTCAGAGCAGGAAATATGCCATAATCATAGGACTGTTTATTTTTAAACCATATTTTTTTGGTTTTTATGGAGATATCAGGAAACTTGAGTCTCCTTGGGATGCGTGCTGAAACGTCCTTGTTTCATCTCCGGGGTGAATTTATGAGCTTATTCAGGCTCATTTAAATTGATTAAGGGGTGTGCGGAATTTTTTGTGTAAACTGGTATATAGTGCAGGTGTATTTAAT
>DAOTAZ010000275.1:0-5121 GCA_035382965.1 Chitinispirillaceae bacterium
ATCCAGCAGTCGTCTCTTTGCGGGCTGGGTAAATGTGCACCTAATTCCGTTTTAAGTACTCTTACCCATTTCCGTCACGAGTACGAAGAGCATATCCTTGAACACAAGTGCAGAGCAGGGGTATGTAAGAATCTTTTCCACTATGAAATAGATGCTGAAAAATGTATCGGATGTCGTTTGTGCGCCAAGAAATGTCCTGTGGGATGCATAATTGGTGAGACAAAAATGCCACATTCCATCATGAATGAACTCTGTACACGTTGCGGAACCTGCATGCAGGTATGCAAGAAGAATGCTGTTATCAAGGTTGGAGGTTAAGAATAATGAGTACAACGGAAACTATAGAAGTAAACCTTCCTACGGAAGTCCAGGATTTTGCAAAAAAGTGTCTCGGTCGCAGCAATCCGAGGAGTTTTCTGATTCCTCTGCTGCACAGACTTCAGGACATCGAAGGATATCTGAAGAGTGAGCATCTCCGCGAAGTTGCAAAGCTTATTGGCACAACTGAAGCCGAGGTAGTCGGGGTGGCATCCTTTTACAATCACTTCAAACTGACTCCACAGGGCAAGCATTCGATTTCAATCTGCCTGGGTACAGCCTGTCATGTGAAAGGTGCTGGGTTTGTTGCAGAGAAGATAGGGGAGCTTCTTGGGATAAAAGAGGGTGAGACAACTGCTGACGGCCAGTTTTCATTCAGAGCTGCGCGGTGTCTTGGAATGTGTGCAATGGCACCGGTGCTGATGGTTGATGAGAAAGTGTATGGAAGTGTAACTCCTGAAATGGTTGAGGGAATCTTGCGGGATTACGGGTACCAAGGGGGAAAGTAATGTCCAGGGTGATTCTGGTAATTGACGATGACCGGGACTTTGTGGCATCGAACAAAGAGCTCCTTGAAGCTTTTGGCTACCGGGTTGATTGTGCCTATGATGGGACAAGCGGGTTGGCAAAAGCAAAGGAGATCCGTCCCGATCTTGTTGTACTGGATGTCATGATGGCTTACGATACTGAAGGGTTTCAGGTGGCAAGGGAGATTCGGGCCTGTCCTGAACTTGCCAATACGAAAGTGATGCTGGTGAGTGGAATAGTTTCTGAAAAGGAGTTGCCGTCTCCACTGGAACCTGACCCGGCCTGGCTCCCGGTGGAAAGGATTCTTGATAAACCTATTGACCCTGACCGCCTTATCAGAGAAATCGAACGGATTCTTGGTGTTTCTTAAATGTAATAAGGAGAAGAAAGTGGATAAAAATAAAACTGTATTGCTGGTAGATGACGACAAGGAGTACATCAATAGTCTCGAGGAACTTTTAACTTCTGTCGGGTATAAAGTGCTGATCGCTCATAATGGAAAAGAGGCTTTGGCACATACTGAAAAAACACGCCCTGATGCAATTATTCTTGATGTTATGATGGACAGTGATACTGAGGGTTTTGAGGTCAGCCGTGTTATCAGCAAAACAGAGGCTTTGAATGGGTTGCCGGTGATTCTGGTTACCGGAATCAGCCGTGAGATGAATCTTCCGTTCAGGTTTGAACCGCACAAGGAATTATTGCCTGTAAGGGCGGTAATCGATAAACCGGTTGATCCATCGGATCTTCTGAAGAAGTTAGAAGAACTGTGGTAACAGCTTTTACCTGAATTTTTAACTGCCTTCCGGGTTGAATAGTTATTATCTGAGCGTAGTCGCGGGATGATAATGTATTTTTGGATCACAACTTCCAAAATACTTATCAAAGGGAGGTTTCATGAATAAAACAGCATTGGTGATTGATGACAGTCGCGAATTCCGTGACTCGATGCGAGCATTGCTGGAGGCGAATAAGTTCAAGGTAGAGTGTGCTGATGATGGGGAAAGCGGGTTTAAGGCTGCATTAGCCAGCAAACCGGGTTTGATTGTTCTGGATGTTATGATGGAGGATGCAGATACCGGACTTGAGATTGTCCGAAGGTTCAGAGATGAATCAAGTACAAAAGATATTCCGATATTTCTGGTTACTGGTATCAGAAAACCGGAGTATCTTCTTCAGAGCTATGCTCCGGGAGAGAAGTTTAACAATGTGAAGGATGTTTTTGAAAAACCAGTTGATCCGGCGCGGTTCGAGAAGGCATTATCCGAGATTTGATTGATCCGTTTTTCATGCTGAGTTTTCGGGGGGATAAAAGAATCTCCCTTTTTTTTTCTTTTTTAGATTATGTTTAGAATACAGGGCATTGTATACTGTTATCACTGAAAAACCGGACTTCTGGAAATAGTTGTTTAAAAACAAAAATATGTATGGTACTATTAGATTCCTGTATTGGAATCAGAAAAGACGTGAGTTATTTTTCCATACTGATCTATTGTTAAGTAAACACCCAGACTATCATTTTTTTGACGATTGTGAGTAATTTGAGAAACAATTATGAGCTTTGAGACACAGAAAAACTTCATTGGAAAAACTCAAACCATAATTCTTGCTGAAGTTCAATCAGAGCGCTTGTTATCCTGGATAAGGTTGATTATAGGGGGAATTTATTCAGTTCCTGCTATTTTCGGTGTTTTACTGGGCAGAACATCTCAGCAGGCTTTTCTGGTTCAGGGAATCGCTATTATCGCACTTCTGAGCTACAGTTGTTATTATCTGTTTCATCGTACCAGACGTCTGCCCCGAATCTATTTCCTTTACATTATGGTAACTCTCGATGTAGCTGTAATCACAGCTATTCTCTGGTCCTATCATTTGAACGGGGCTGGATTCAATTTTATCACCAGTGCAATATTTGGGGCCTATTTTGTTGCCATTGCATTCACCTCACTGCATCATAAAACAAGTTTATCAATTTACTGTGGAATTCTTTCTGCCATTGGGTTTTCCATTCTCTACTATGTCTTTTCATCAGATACTTCACTGCCGTCCAATTTTATCAGTGATTACACAATTCGTATCGGGCTTCTTATAACTGTTGCCGGACTGGGGGCAGTTGTCTCCCGGAACAACTCACGTACTATCCAGCAGGTTGTTTCATCAGAAATAAGGTATCACAACCTTGTTCATCGTTTACCTGAAATGCTTTTCACTCTCGATTCACATGGGACTTTTCTCTGGGCAAACAGCGCAAGCCACTCTATTCTGGGGATTCCTTCCAAAATTCTTTCGGGTAGAAATCTCCGCAGTTTCCTTGTGTCACCCGATCTTCTCAAGCTTGAACAGAGCGGGATTAAAGGAACATTTGAAATTCGTGATTTCAACGGCAATCGCAAATTTGTGGATTGCATTATTCAGGGCATTGAGGGGGAGTCGGGGAGTGCGGCATACGAGGGGATAATCTCGGATGTAACCGACAGGGAACTGGCTATCTCTCAGCGTGAAGAGATGGTGAACAGGCTGTTTCAATTTCAGAAGATGGAGTCTCTGGGAACTCTGGCCAGTGGAATGGCTCATGACTTCAACAATATCCTTCAGACAGTCAATGATATTACCAGCATGGTAGAGAAAGAGAGCAAGGAGCCTGAGACCATAAGGAAGATGGAACTAGTTAAGGAATCAATGGCTGACGCGCGGTTTTTAATATCTGAGCTCTTCGCTCTGGGCAGAAAAAAGCCTTTTGATTACAAACCCATTAACCTGAACAGCTTTCTGGAAACAATAACACAGCAGTTCAGAAATCAGCTCGGTTCCTCTTATAAACTATCTATAAATCTTCCTTCTAATCCTCTCTGGATTCAGGGTGATCCTGATTATCTGAAAAGAGTTTTTCAGAATCTTATCGGGAATGCCCGCGATGCCATGCCTGGAGGAGGAAGCATAGATGTTTCCTGTGACGGTCCGGAAGGTTCAGGTGAGGACAATGTCATAATACGGGTTAGTGATTCAGGCTCGGGGATTTCCGCTGAACTGACGGAAAAAATATTTGACCCGTTTTTCACAACGAAAAAACCCGGTAAGGGAACAGGGTTGGGGCTGGCTCTTGCCCGCAGAATAATTATGCTTCACAATGGCAGTATATGTGTGGAGAAGAGCGGTACTGAAGGTACAGTATTCAAGATTCAGATACCAGTCAGTGATGCGGAGGATCTGGAGAACGATACCAGGACTCTTATGCTCAACAGGATACATACCTCCGTACTGCTTCTGGATGATGATCCCAAGATAAGAGAGGTGCTCAAGATTTTTCTGCTTGAGTTTAAGTACACAATTTTGGAAGCCTCAAACAGCGATCAGGCAGTCTCCAAGCTTCAGAAGCATCTCAAACAGTGCCAGATAGTAGTAATGGACTGGAAGTTAGGAAACGAGGATCCCCTGCAGGTAATAAGGAGAATGAGGGAGATCAAGGATGATCTGATTGTGATAGTAGTTTCCGGATATGCACCAGATCAAAAAGCCATCGAGATGATGAATATCCATAAATGGTTTACCAAACCATACGACAAGAACCAGCTTGACATAGAAATTCAGCGGGCTCTTCACAGGAATGAACCCGCTAAATAGTTTTTCAGTGTTGAGAGGGGAACACCCTCATTCCATCTCTTCATTTTCAGCTTCAGTATAAACCTGACTGGTACCGCTCCTGTCTTTTTTCTTATCTTCATCCTTATCTTTTCTGTAAAAGTATCTGCGGTCTTTTTCTTTTACCTGATGTTCTCCTTTTATTGCCTGGTCAACATCTTCTGTTGTGCCCTTCAGTGATTCTTCAACGGGTTCTGTTTGTGCAGTTGCTCCTTTAGCCGTCTCTTCCAGATTGCCGGTTGTTGATTTGACTGTTTCACCAACCGGGCTCTCTGGTCCAGCAGTTTTTGCAGCTTCTGAACCCAGTTGTTTTGCGGTTGGTGCTACATTTGATCCCAACTCTCCAACTGCCTGTCCAGTCTCTTTACCAATTTCACCAGCGGCTCCTCCGGCTCCTTTCCCAATTTCACCGACAGCCCCTCCTGCTCCTTTTCCGATTTCACCGACCGCTTCTCCCACAGGTGCCAGAAGACTTTTAAGGATGTCAGGGTTTTTATCAAGTGTTTCAAGAGCACGGGCCAGTATTTGATATACTCTTTTCAGTCGTACCTTGAGCAGTGCCTGAGCCTCTACTCCTTTAATGTCAAGCTCCACATTGGCAATGGACACATCGGCTCCCACACTTATTTTAACCAG
>DAOTAZ010000276.1:0-2404 GCA_035382965.1 Chitinispirillaceae bacterium
AATTACCCCATCCCCACCCCGGATATTAATCCCGGCCCAGCGATGGACAGCGGAAATTCTGTTTTTATAAATCTCAAAACCCCTGCTACCCCTCTTCCATCCAAACTTGTTCCCGTGAGCGTCAACAGCATGCGATCCCAAATACCCATCAACAACAAGGTTATAACGAAACACATACCTGGAACCATTATTCGATGCTATATGATGAGCCATGGAGATCTCAGCCACATCTTTCTGCTCGAAATAATTATCCTCAACAAATACAGCATCACCACTCCCCAGACTAAAAGGCCTGCTCCACCCCATCTCTCCATCACCGAAAACCACTACGGCTGTATACCAGTTGTCAATAAAATCATTATGGTCGATTACCCCCGATGCATCACCGTGAACCTCAATAGCCCTCCTCGAACACCGCCTGAACATGCAATTATCAATACGGAAATCTCTCGGCCCGCCCTTCAGAAGTATTCCCGGCGATTCCTCAGGAGCCCTCCCCTCAAACCCTATTTCAGATATTCTGAGTCTACCCTTTACAACCATCTCCACTCTGAATAGCCAGAAATCACTCTTCTCCCCATGGGAAAAGATGGTTTTTAACTTTCCGGCCCCCTTTATAAAAACCGGCTTGACAATGACAACTGAACTGTTCAGTCTATACTTCCCTTCAGGCACAAACACTGTATCCCCCGGTCTGGCCCTGTTAAGGGCTGCCTGAAGATCCCCCTGATCCGTAATCAAAGTCCTTCCGGCTGCCCCGGACAGACCCGGTCCAAAAAACGCCGAAAGAAAAACTCCCAGACAGATAACCCTGTGTATCACTGCTTTGAACCCTTCCAACCTATCCTCACACTCCTTCTCCATCCGTCAACAGCAGCAATCCAGAGATTATCTGCGATCCTGTGAGCATCCAAATGATGCATCCGTTTGGCATTCCACCCTTTTCCGCTGCCCTGAAGAACCGGATTGCCCTCCCAGGATACTTCACTGTATTTCTCAGGAGTCAATTCAACAATAAGAAACCCGTTCACTTCCAGTCCGTATTCAGATTTACAATCCTGTGTCAATCTGAGGAGAGTATCTCCAAGAGCAATGACTCTCCCCCCAGGACGCGCATACCTGGCATCCCGCACCACCAGAGGACTGCCGGGATGCTCATGCCATGTACCCTGAAGTGAATCTGAAAAGAAAAGACGAAGAATATCATTGGTCTCAGACACAAAGATCCACCAGTAATCATTGTGTCTGAAAACCGAAGGATCACTGAAATTGCCCTTTATCAGAGTCTTTACCGGCCTCCACTCACGCGGAAACTTTTCTGCCTTGTAAAGAGTTACAGCAAAAGCGCTCTTGCTCTCAGGAACCATGTAGTACTCTCCCTCCCATTCAAACACATAGGGATAAGAGAGATGAAACGGCTCATCGAGCACTATCCTGTCATACTTCCACTCCTTGCCATCAACACTTGATGCCAGGCCGATATCACCCTGCTCTGTCTCCCTGTTCAACACCTCGAAAAACATGTACCACACCCCGTTTTCCCTCACCATAAACGGATCAGCGACAAAATCCGCCGGTATATCGGAAACATCACGAAATGTAAGAACGGGATTGGATATCTCCGGATGAGGTGCTAAACTGAACGGAGAATCCCCCGAATACACCCCAATTGCATACTCACCCTTTGATATATAAAACGGGATCTCATACAACTGACCAATCGAAAAACCCGTAAGAAGAAGCGATGCAAAGATAATCAACAATGGGATTCTGCCGATGATCACATCTGTTTTCCTCCTTTTTCGTAAACAACTGACACCACCGGACTCTTTATCTTTCAATATCGCTGTCCCTCTTCCCGATGAAACATCAGAACTCATCGTTTTCCTCCCCCCTGCCGTTAATTTCGCTTTTCACTCAGGAAACCAGCACCATCTCCAGTCTCGCCAGCGCCTTATACATGGTTGCCTGCCCCCAGTGAAGCATCGGTGTCTTGGCCTTTATCCCAGGAAGCTGCCTGAAATAGAAGTAACCGGCCTTGTCCTGCATATTCTCTATTGTCCATCTGGCCACCTTAAGCCCCAGCTCAAGTGCATCGTTGTCAAAATCGGAGAAATAGGAGAGAGTGTCTATTGCCTGAGATGCACACTGGATATCAACCGGATAAACCCGGTTATGGTAGTACTTGGGACGGCCGCTGCTTTCAAAGAAATTGTTCTTGAAATAAGTAAATCCCCTGCGCAGATTTTCACTATAGGTCTTATCCTCAACGTTTTCCAGATAACACTTCAAACTATCGAGATTATAACCGGTATGGAAATTATCTATCCACCTGGTCTTCACTCCCTCACCATAATACCAGGAGCCGTCAGGCCTTTGACGCGTACAACTGTAACGCATGGCA
>DAOTAZ010000276.1:2414-5080 GCA_035382965.1 Chitinispirillaceae bacterium
CCGGTAATCCTCCCCAGCCTGGCCAGAAAAGCCGCTCCAAGCATGTTGGAATTGTGAATCGAACTCTGAGTGTAAGCAACATAGCTGATACAATCACCACTCTCTGTCTTCTCCCTTGGAAGATCAAGTATCCAGCCGCTGACATCAACTGCCCAGTCCAGATACTTCTTCTCATTCAGCAGTTCGTATGCGTCAATGAGTGCCTGCCCGATCAATGATGTCCACACGATTATGGGCTCGAATCTTGGAAGCCGCCCTGCCCTGCTTGTAAAATCGAAATGATTCCCCCATGATGGCTTCTTGTAAGCGGGTGCGGTATTGTTCATCAGCCACTCAAAACACTCCGCAGCTTTCCGGGCGTATTCCTTATCGCCTGTCACTTTGTACCTCTTCAGATACCCCCATGCCATATACCCCCTGCCCTTTGTCGATTCCTTTCTGGTCACACCCAGAACGGGCCTGAGATTGATGGGGCACTGACGGACAAGCTGCTGCAGAAGCCTCTCAGCGAAAATATTGCCGAATGTCAAAGGCCTTACAAACGATGAGAGCCCGTCAAAAGGCTCGTACCCCCGGTATTCATTCTGCTCCACCCATCTCTCAACCTTCAACAGACTCTTCTCTATGAAAGATCTTGCCGTATTCACCTTTTCCCTCCATCTGGTTTTTATTTGCGTTTTTTCCCCTGAAAAGAACTCTGCCGAAAATTCCCCTGAGTCGAGCCATCTGCTCTGCCCGATGAAAACGTATCAGCTCTGCAGGAAGAGGACTTTCTGTACGACTGAGAAAAGACCAGAAATATCCCGCCAGAAGATACAGACCTGCAATCACATAAGGCTTTTTACTCATCTGGTAAACACCCCTGAACAGTTCCCACAAAGGATGCCCCCCCAGGTAATGATCCTTTCGTCCATGATTGAACCGCGACATGAGAAAACCACTGGTTCCGGTACCCATCTTTCGATGATGAACAAAGGTTTTCTCCTTGAATGTCCTTGTCACCCATCCTCTCATACGGGCACTTGTCACCGCTGCCCAGTCTATCCCTCCCCCCTTTATGGGAATGTAGCCACCGATCTGCTCGAAACACTCTCTCCGGAAAAGCTGACAAGCACCGGAAACATGATCCAGATTTGCAAACGCACCCTCACCGGAACGATATCCCTGCTCCTGGAAAGGAGTACCGGCTACACCAAGCGATGGAATCAGGGCAAATTTACTCATAATAAACTCGAAATAATCAGGCGGAAACGTCACATCAGCATCGACATTACCGATTACATCGTAACTGCACCCCTCGAGCAGCGCATACCCGGCATTGAAACTGTTTACCTTTGATGCAAACTGCCTGTCCCTGTGCTCAGGCATCCTTAAAAGTTCTATCCAGGCAAACCTGCTTTTGTACCCCCGCACAATCTCATCGGTACGATCAGTTGACCCATCACTTACTATGATCCACCTCTCAGGCAAATGACTCTGAGAGATAACCGACTCGATCGTAGCACCGATAAAGGCTTCCTCATTCCGCGCCGGTGTAATAAGCACATATTTCAGACGTTCTGCCATGGCTCTGCCTTACTTCCCAACAGATATTTACTTGTGGTATTTACATTCCATGAAAGAAGCGCACAGAGAGCATTTTTACATATAGCTCAGGCAGCCTCCTCACTCTCCCCTGCCAGAACCGGCTCATCCCAGTCCTCTCCCCCACTTTCATCCTCATTTAAGAGTACCTGCTTCCCCAATGCACCCTCAGGACACTCCTCAGGAACCTGGATCGCGATAAGCAGAAAGACTACCCAGAGAAGTGAGGTCGGCTTGATAAATGAACTCTCGGTATAGTTATAGATCAGAATCATGATAAACATCACCAGTCGAAACCGCCCCCAGTCCGAATTAAAAGCGATACTGCGAACCATGCTCCTGAAAGTGGAGATACAAACAATGCCAAGAAGAATAAGCCCGATTACCCCCAGGTCTATGTAGACATCGATAAACCCATTGTGTGCCTGTCCCGGACGCCAGGAGAAGATCTCCCAGAGCTGATGCCCCAGGCTGCCTATCCAGAATCCTCCGTACCCCGCCCCCAGAAGCCATCTCTCCTCACCGATCTTGAGCAGCTCATCCCAGAGAAAAGTCCTGCCGGTAAATGTAGGATCCCCGCCCGTGGAGGCCACTATGTAAGGAACAAGATCTGCCCTGGCAAAATGCTGCGTGAGTACATTCCCCACCAGAAACCCAAATACCAGCACCAATGCAACATTTCTGATAAGCCTTGCGTTTGTCCCGGCAAGCTTTACAAGAAGCAGTATTGCCGTGCCCACAAGAAAGACAGTCAGTGATGTACGGCTGGTGGCGGTCTTGGACCCGTTGAGAAGCCATAGCGCAAGAAGCATCACCGGAATATCAAACAATCTTGTCTTGAAAGCACGGGAAAAGAAAATCCAGGCCAGGAAAAAAGCACTCACACACACAAGCTGCCCCAGACTGTTTTTGTGTGTGGTTACCCCTATCCACATCTCAAAAGCACCGGAGCTGTCGTAGCTTACTCCCAGATGACGGTAATACTTTACAAACAATACTGATAAAGGAACCAGAAGATATGACCAGACCCGGATCAATCTCACAACCGCAGATGTAAAATCGATCTCTGTGATAAGCACCGT
>DAOTAZ010000277.1:0-5078 GCA_035382965.1 Chitinispirillaceae bacterium
TGCTGTCTTTCTCCAGAAGACAATAGCAGTAGTCATAAAGGTAAAAAAGCCCCTGCGAGAGGTCATCATCGATTACAAGCACCCTTTCCAGTTCCGCAAGGATATTCTGGGCACGGTCAAGAAGAAGCCTGTCTGCCGGGGGATCGGTTTCTACGGCTTTCTGGATGAGGTTAACGCACTTTTCATGGAGCATGCAGATCACTCTGGAATTGGAAGCTGTCTGGATCTGCATGCTGGCGTATTTCCTGGCAGTATTGTAAAGAGAATTCATACCGGGAGTAAGGTCTCAGGCATCAGCCCAGAAGCCCCATGATGTGATTCTGGGTAATCTGATTGAACCTGCTGAAAGCCTTTATTCCACCCTCCTGAAGCAATCTATCTCTGGTTAACTCCGCAAGGCCTGCGGCCATATCCTGGTCACGCAAAACCGATTCTGCAGCCTGGGTATTAACCATTGCTACAGAGAGGTTATTGATAGCGGATACCAGTCTGTTGAATGTCGCCCCTACAGTACTCCTCTGCGCATTGACTGAACTCAGAACATTATCAATTGCGGAAATAGCAGCTCCAGCATCACTGGATGTAGCAATCGATGTTAAAGCCAGATCCTGAGCAGCAGCTCCGAAATTCACCTCAGGAAAGGTTATCTGGTCACTTATCTCAGGCCCAGCCTGGATAATCGCGTCGCCCGATGCCAGTTCCTCTCCGCCGCTTACCCCCTGCCTGTTGAACTGAGCCGATGTGGCAATACGGTTGATTTCGGCTGTAATCTGCTGATACTCGGCATCTAAAATCTGTCTGTCCTTGTCGGTCAGAGTATCATTGCGGGCTTGAATCGCAAGACTTCTTTGACGTTGAAGCAGACTGGAGATCTGCGTTGCGGCACCATCGGCAATGTTGAGAGCAGACATGGAGTCCTCCACATTGCGTGAAGCCATCTTGAAACCTCTGATACGGGTATCGAGTTGCTCGGCTATTGCCAGCCCCGCCGCATCATCACTTGCCCGGTTGATCCTCCTGGCAGTGGAAAGTCGCTCCAGAATCTTCTTGAGATCCCTGCTTGTCTTCTTCAGTACCCTTTCGGTACTGCGCCCATTTACGGCAAACTGCGGTCCTGTACCTTGGACTTGCATAAAACACCTCCCTGTAAAAATTCTCTTAAACAGCTTCCCCTTATATTTATCGGCAGATTTTTCTCAAACTTTAGCCTTTTTTGCAAATTTTATCCTGTTTTTGCAAAAAAGGCCATAGAAATGGCTCTTTGAGATATTTTTAATGGGATTACGGGTTTTTACCTGCAATAAAGCAAGAATTGTACCGAGAGTTAGATCAAAAATTCACCTTTGAGGTAAAATCAAGGCTTAACCATTAAATCAAAAATTCACGTCCGGGATGATTTCTCACTCAGAGGCGATCCTCCTCTTAAGCAGTCCCTCGTATATCTCCAGGTCCCTCCCGGAAAAACAAGCAAATGTAATCCTGATCTTATCTCCGTTTTCTCTTATAAAAGAGGAACACGTATCTACCGCTATCACAGCCGCCTCTTCAGGCGGATAACGGTATACTCCTGTGCTGATACAGGGAAAAGCTATACTTTCACACTTGTGCTTCATTGCAAGAAGAAGCGAATTTTTATAGCAACTCTCCAGTAACTGAGGTTCACCCTCAGTACCTCCTCTCCAGACCGGACCAACAGTATGGATCACATATTTTGAAGGCAGGTTATAAGCCGATGTTATCTTCGCACCGCCCACATCACAACCACCCAGTTTCCTGCACTCCTCCAGAAGTTTCGGGCCTGCTGCACGATGAATCGCACCGTCTACACCTCCTCCCCCAAGAAGAGTCCTGTTGGCGGCATTTACTATCGCATCAGTATCAAGTTTTGTTATGTCCGCCAGAAGAGCAGACATGGCAGATATACCTTCTTTCATGATTTTACCCCTTCCCTGTAATCTCTTTCTTCCTCTCCTTTTGCCTTATTCTCCTGCTCTGCCAGCACTTCCCGCACTATCGCCCTTATCTCCTCTCTGCTTACAGAGTAGCCATCAAACTTAAGTGAAACCGGCTTACTCGCCTCACCAAAGTAAATACTTGTATGCGGAACCGGGATCTCGATTCCCTTCTCGTCAAAACTCTTCTTTATAAGACGGTTCATCTCCCTCCCCACCATCCACTGCTTTATGGGGAGAGTCTTTACACGTGCTTTTATTATCACCGCCGAATCCGCAAACGAGTCCAACCCCATGATCTCCAGAGGCTCAAGAATTCCCTCTTTACAGATCTCATTTTCCATCGCCTCTTTCCCGACCTCCTGAAGCACCGAAATCACCCTGTCAATATCCTCTTTCAGAGCAACTCTGATATTGAACACATAGTATGAAAACTTATGTGTCATATTGGAAAGACTGGTAATCGAACCATTGGGGAATACATGAACGGTGCCATCAAAACTTCTCAGTACCGATGTACGGAGATTGACCTGTTCCACAAGCCCGGAGGTGCCGTTAATTATGGCCACATCTCCCACCCTTATGCGGTTCTCAAAGATAACAAACAGCCCGCTTATCACATCACGCACCAGATTCTGCGCCCCGAAACCAATGGCCACACCTACTACACCAAGTCCGGTCAGAAGCGCTTTAATGTCAAAACCCAGTTCATCTATTATCATCATTCCCGCTATCAGAAGAGCCGATATCAGGATGATTTTCTTGAAAATACCGCCCAGAGTAGAAACCCGCTTCTCTACCTCCATAGGGCTGCTTTTATCCGATGAAATCATCCTTGCCGCAGCCTCTTTCTGAAACTTCATTATCATAATGTTAAGTATCTGAACCGCTGCGAAGGCAATGGCAATGATAGTAACGATATGAATTGCTGTTCGCAAAAAGGGGAGATCGGTTTTAAAGATGTACATGAAGTCTGCACCCCAGATATTGACGAAGCCAAACAAACCCGACAGCAGAATCAGGCAGTGCCCTCCCTTCCCAAGAATCTGTCTGGCACGGACATCATAAATACCCAGGTAAGTATTGCCTGAGATAAATGAGGCAATTCTCCTGTAAATAAAATTCCAGATAAACAGCGAAACTGCTATCCCTGAAAACAGAATCAGTGTTTTTACTGTTGATTGAAGGAGATATGAATAGAGCTTTTGCTTGTTTAGTATTGAGGCTGTACTGAGTGCTGCCATGAGTAAAAACAGGATCATATAGACCCTGGAGAGAATAAACTTCACAGTTGAACCGGTTTTGGAAGAAAGAAAACCATGTCTGAGGGCATAATCTACTACAGATGATGAACTGGTTTTTCTGAATTTGTATATAAACGCCGGAATCAGGATTGTCATTGTTATCAAATAGAAATTAAAAAGCACGGAAGAAACAGCCTTCCATTCAATTATCAGAAAAAGGTTATATGCGATATAGACAAAAAGAGAATAGCGCAGAAAAAAGACAGCCCTTCCTGTAAAGACCGCACTGGTAGAGTCACTCCAGGGGATAACCCGGAACCGGGGAAAACGGGGAGATAAGAGTAACTGGATCAGTGCAACCGATATACCGTATATGGCTGCAGCCGCGGAAATTTTCATCAGCAGTGATGATACCGGCTCACCCCAGGGAATCACCAGTAAACACAATACGCCCACAGCCAGAGAAAACGGGAATGATACCCTGCTGAAAAAAACATAACCCGCCCCGGCAAGCCGTCCGGAATTTCCAGGCTCTTTACCCGATTGAGTCTTGAGAAAACTTCCGGTTTTCCACAGCAGAACGCCGCATGCTGCAGCAGCTCCAATACAAATTGCCACCATTATAAGCAGGGAAAAAAAACTCTCCCGGTAATCATCATCGCTCAGTCTCACTTTAAACTCGGTAAAACGATTCGAAAGTGAGGTGATCTCTCTGGCTGAATTGTCAATACTCTCATTGAGCTTGTGAACCAGATTATCCCTGATCCGGAATAAATTTATAGATAGGAGTTTCGCTTTGTACGTTTCCTCTTCTGCCTTATCAATTGAACTCTGGATTTCGTTTAAAGATGTCACAGTACCGGGAATAGTGCTTTTCTGCTGGCTTTCCGCTGCTGAGGGGAGAGAATCTCTTTTCAGTTCAAGACTGTCCTGAGAAAACGAGAGGGAAAAAGCTGCTGCTACGATTAAAGGCAAAACCGGAGCTGAAAAATTCATCAATAACTCCAAATCGGGAAAAGGGGTCAGTATTGGTACTGCGAAACAAAGGTCCAGCAGGAATTAATTAAAATAAATATATTGGCGGCATAAATGCCGTGTAGATTGCGGCTTTTCGTCTCATTGCGGTGGCATTAGCGGTGGCATAAATGCCACCGCTAGCCAGATAAAGCCCGGTGAACCGGGCTATCCCCCGCCCCGGTTTCACCGGGGTTTCTTTTAGTGGAGGCGGCATTTATGCCGCCTCCACTCCGGCAATAACATGAACAAATTGCGGCAAATCACGCCGCCGCTTTGTGCCATCCCGTCTCCGTCACCCATGTCTCAAAAGTCTTCAGTCCCGGGTACAGTTTTCGGCATTGAGCAATATCCGCTGAAAATCCCTGAATGTTGAGCCAGTCAAAAAGCATGGCGAAATCAGCACCCTGCTCTCTTACTTTGTCGATATCTGTCTGCTGAAACTCCACCTTCCTGCCTGTGCTTCTGCTCAGGATTTCAGCCATCTGGTTACCGGTAATCTCATCACCCGCAATCTCCAGCGCTTCTCCCATAAATTTATCGGGATTCTTAAAAGCAAGCGCCACAAATGCCCCGATATCATCGACACAGATAAGCTGCAGGGGCATCTCAGAGTCAAGTGACATTGGAAGAACTCCATTGTACACTGAATCCCTGATTTCAGGCTCAAGCAGATTATCCATAAAGAAAACCGGTCTGAAAATTGTATAGTTCAAACCCAGTTTTCTAATGTGTTCCTCTATCTCCCATTTGCTGTCAATAAAAGGAACACCCGGCTGCAGATCAGCCGCACCATAACTGCTGTACACAAAGTGCTTTACTCCGGCACTCTTTGCGGCATCTGCCAGTGCTTTCCCTTCCTTTATCT
>DAOTAZ010000278.1:0-5068 GCA_035382965.1 Chitinispirillaceae bacterium
TTACAGTTTTAAAGGGGATAGAGTGTGATATTCTGGAGGACGGATCGCTTGATCTTTCAGATTCGATACTCAAGGAACTGGATGTTGTTGTATGTTCTGTCCATTACAAGTTTAATCTCTCCAGGGGAAAGCAGACAAAAAGGATTTTAAAAGCTATGGACAACCGGTATCTCAATATTCTGGCTCACCCTACGGGACGGCTGATTAACAGGAGGGAGCCTTACGATATAGATTTTGAGGTGGTGTTAAAGGGCGCTAAAGAGCGGGGGTGTTTTGTGGAAGTAAACGGTTATCCGGATCGTCTTGACCTCGATGAGATCCATTGCAGGCTGGCAAAGGAGATGGGTGTGAAGGTGGCAATCGATACGGATTCGCACAGTACGGCTGATCTTGACTTTATGCGATTTGGTGTGGGGCAGGCGAGGAGGGGATGGCTGGAGAGGGATGATGTGATTAATACGAGAGATTTAGAAGGGTTGAGGAGACTGTTAAAGAGAAAGTAGGTAGAAGTAAGGTGTACTTAACAAGTTCACAATTGATTCCATGTTATTCCTGTGAATCAGGAACCCAGATCTGAGATTTTCCAATTGCCTGCCTATAATACCTCTTGTTAATAAGAATAATCTTATTTAGATTCTGATAAGAAAATTACACGGTTTAATAAAAGGGAAAAATATGGGTAAAAAGTATGGAAATCCAAAATGGAAACCATGAATTTTCCTCAGAGATACAGCAGGCACACGATCATTTTTTTCGTGAGTCTATGCAGGATATCGAAATAGCACGTCAGCTTGCTTTTTTAGTTCTTCCTCCAAAAGTTCAAAGACGCTTTGACTGGGAATCTCTGGAGATTGTTAGAGAGAGCTGGGTTAGTGAAAAGCTTAAGGAATATCGCTCGGACACTCTTTATCGTGTGAAAATGGTGGAAAATGCTCAATGGGTGTATCTTCTCTTTGAGCACAAGAGTGCACCTGATAAAAGAATTCATCTACAGCTACTTCGTTATATCCTGGAGATCTGGGAGCAACATACGAAGCAAAACAATCCTGGTGAACTTTTACCACATGTAGTACCAATTGTAATATGTCATAGCAATAGACCATGTAAGTTTAACAATAGCATGAAGAAGGCAATCGCAATCATAAAGGAGGTCGAAGAGACTGTTCCGGATTTTCGCTTTATAATGATGGATTTATGGCTCTTTAAACCGGAGCAGATGGAAGACAGCAGGCTTAAGGTGCTGCTATTGGCATTGAAGTATAGCAGAAGTCCGGAGGTTTTAAGTGTTTTGCCTCAGATTATAAGGATATCGGAAAAGGTCCAAAGTAAGGAATACGATTATCTGAAAGTGGTATTAATTTACCTGGCATCGGTGATTAACAGAGAGTTGATTGATCAGTTTCTGGGAATGATAGCGGAAGAGCACAGTGGTGGAGAGGCATATATGGAAACGATAGCAGATGCGTTACGTGAGAAAGAACGGTTGAAAAGAGAGAAAATTGAAGGAGAATTGCGAAAGAAACTTGTTGAGAAAGATTTAATAATTGAGGAGAAAGAGGCAGCGCTTAAGCAAAAAGATGCTGCAATCGAGAAAAAGGACACTGAACTCAATCAAAAAGATAATGTAATTGAGAAAAAGGATGTTGAACTCAGGCAAAAGGATGACAAATTTGAAAGGGAAGAAGAATTGGTACATCAAATTGTCCGGGGTATGGCAAAAAAGGGGATAAATCTTCAATCAATTCAGGAAATTACTGGATTCAGTAAAGAGAAAATCGAGGAGATTTTAAAGAATGCCTGACTGCGACTTTACTAAAGGGAAAATGAGCATCTCTTCAAAGTAGTGCCTTGCCTGGATGAGGCTGAATTATGGGCTCGTGTTTACCTGATGTGCCACACCCAGATCTTCAGCCCGGGTCATTGAAAATTCCTTTTCCTGGAGCTTAAGAGTCCTGCAGGTAGGTGGTAACTATCGACTTAAGAGCTATTTGTTGAAGGTGAGTAATTATGGAGAGGATACTGCCAATGTAAATCATTTTTTTTCATTTTTTACCGATTATGATTATAGAACCTCTTCCCAGCATACCCCGATCAGAAACTATTTATATTAAACTCACACCAACAGGAGAAAAAGCCATGTCTGATATATCATCTCTTAAACCTGAACTGCTCTGGAAGCATTTTGCGGCTCTGTGCAGAATCCCGCGTCCATCAAAACATGAGAAGGCTGCAGCCCGATATGTTCAGGAGTTTGCCGGGAGTCTGGGGCTGGAGGTAAAAACAGATAATGCGGGGAATGTGCTTGTTAGAAAACCTGCATCTGCGGGAAAGGAGAACAGACCAACTGTAGTACTCCAGAGCCATCTCGATATGGTTCCTCAGAAAAACGCCGGGGTTGAACATGACTTCTTGAAAGACTCCATTAAACCATTCGTTGACGGAGAATGGGTGAGGGCAGAGAATACCTCGCTTGGAGCGGACAATGGAATTGGTGCTGCTCTGATGCTGGCTGTGCTTGAGGACAGTTCCATAAAACATGGTACTCTTGAGGCTCTCTTTACAATTGATGAGGAAACCGGGATGACCGGGGCGATGGAGCTATCGTCTGATTTTATCACCGGACGTAAGCTGATTAACCTTGACACAGAAGATGAAGGTGTCCTCTGTATCGGATGTGCCGGAGGGATCGACTGCAATGCAGAGATGGTTAATCCGGTTGAAAAGGTATCGGACGGAAGAACCGCTTTCAGACTTGCATTGACAGGACTCCAGGGAGGGCATTCAGGAATCGATATCAATCTTGGAAGGGGAAACGCAATCAAGCTTCTCAACCGCATACTTTTCAATGCTATCGAGAAGACAGATATGCGGCTAAGCTGCTTTCACGGAGGTTCAGTGCGCAACGCAATACCCAGAGAAGCGTTTGCAACCGTTGTGGTGCCTGATGAATACAAAGATGAATTCATGGAGTTTATCTCTTTACAGGAGAGTATCCTGAGACAGGAGTATCAGATCGCAGATCCGGGGTTAACAGTAAGTGTTGAAGAAACAGAGATTCCGGAAAAGGTGCTCACAAAGCCGGGGCAGAGTAATCTGATCAGTGCAATCTATGCCTGTCCCAATGGTGTGATAAGGATGAGCGACAGGGTGAAGGGTGTTGTGGAGACATCGAATAACCTTGCTGTACTCAGGTGTGAAGACGGGAGATCGGCTATACAATGTCTTTTGCGCAGTTCGATTGAGAGCGCAAGGGAAGATCTGGCTAATGCGGTGCTGAGCGCCCTGACACTTGCAGAGGCTCATGTTGAATTTGCTGGAGCATATCCTGCCTGGCAGCCCGATCCCTCATCTGAGCTGTTAAGAAGTATGCAGACTGTTCATGAAAGATCATTCGGACGTAAAGCGGAAGAGGATGTGGTGCATGCGGGTCTGGAATGCGGGATCATAGGTTCGAAGTATCCCGGGATAGATATGGTTTCGTGCGGCCCCACAATCCTTCATCCGCATTCTCCCGAGGAGCGTGTGCATGTGGGTTCTGTGGAGAGATTCTGGGATTTTATGAAAGGGGTGCTGGAGAGTATGTAGGTTTAAGGAATAATCTCACACAGAGAATAATGCCCCCTGATTCCATAAAGGGGGTTTTAAGATTCTCTAATCTTTCAAATCAAGATTCAGGCTCCTTCCTCTCCACTCCTTCATCTGTTTCATATAGATTGTCCTTATCTGCAGCAGTTCCTTGTCATACCGCCCATCCCTGAAATCCGGGAAAGACCACTCAAAAGGCTGGTACCGTCCTGACTTGTACCGTCCTGCCAGATCGGCATAGATTCCTTTGTCAAGATATACCTTCTGCCCCGCCTCCTTTGCCGACGCCAGAACAACTTTGTTGTGGTCCAGGTAACCGGCATCGAGATTAACCACCCGTTTCCCGTCAACAGAGAGATCTTTTTCAATTTTGTTGCACCCAAGTTTCATCTCGACCATCAGGTTCGGTTCGTAAAGCTTCTCGAAGGAGAGTATCTTTCTGAAAAGCGGTGATCCCATCTCAGGTGCGTAGTAATCTGTTACATCGAAGAGATGATCCTCTCCCTGAAAGTCAAAAGGCCCCCAGTTCTCGTTTGCTTTTGAAAGCGCCGGAGACAGGTTTTCTCTGCTGGAAAAAAGGACGGCAATAAAATGTTTTACAGGGAAAGGCGGTCTTGTTTCAGCCATGTTTTATCACTCCGAATGCTTTTCTGACGATTTCCTTGTCTATTCCCATTGAGTCAACTATAAATTGCATCTGATCTTCCGGTGAGATTTCTCTTCTTTCAGTACGGTTTTCTGACCTGATAGAGAGTTTTTTCCCCTGGAGATACTGGTGGTTTCCGGCGGATGTGCGAGTGATCACTGGATAGGTCATCATTTCCCATGAGAAAGACTGCTCCCATGCCCGTGCAAACTCTACCGCGTCAATGGGTTTTATTTTGTAGGTTAATCTGAGCCTGCGGTTTCCCTTGACTGAGGTGTAAAGCTCGACCTTCTGGCCGCCTTCAAGGGGGATCAGTTCAATAGTGTTGAACCCGTTGTTTACGCATACCGGTTCCAGTGATGGCAGCTTGATTGGAAAACACATCAGGTAGCCTGGATCAAGTAGAAAGAGCCCGTCATCGCCTGTGACTATCAGGCCGCAGTGGGTATCGACTCCGTAATGGCGGTCGGCCAGTACAGGGTGAGACTCAATATTAAAGGCGTTAAGTACAGCAATGAGAGCAGCGGTAAGTGAGAAGCAGGTTCCTCCGGTACCCCATTTAAGATAATCACCCAGAAGTTCATCGGGGTAGCGCATGCAGGACTGCGGGCTGATAAAGGAATTTGACTTGATAATCTTTGTAAGGTTTTCATAAGGAATAGCGGAAAAGGCCCTTGCTATACCCTCAATAAGAGTTTGTCTGTCCTGAGAGGGGATAAAACCGGAGCGGTTGAGGAATTTTTTGAGCAGTTGCCGGTCTTTAAGTGTAAGCCAGGGGGCTTGTTGAAGTTTTTCCATATCAGATAATTTTCTTTCTTTTCTGAAAATAGTTCCTGC
>DAOTAZ010000279.1:0-5064 GCA_035382965.1 Chitinispirillaceae bacterium
CGCCTCCTATGGAATCGAAGTAGCTATGGATATCGCGTTTCAGTGCTCCCCTGACCACCCCTATGTAAAGGAACATCCGGAATGGTTCAAGACGCGGCCCGATGGAAGCATCCAGTATGCGGAGAATCCTCCCAAGCGTTACGAGGACATAGTTCCCTTTGATTTTGAGTGTGAGGAGTGGAGATCGCTCTGGGAGGAGCTTGAGAGTGTAGTACTTTTCTGGATTGAAAAGGGGGTAAGGATTTTCCGCGTGGATAATCCTCATACCAAACCATTTGCATTCTGGGAATGGCTGATTTCCAGGATAAGAAAGCGCTACCCTGAGGTGATTTTTCTCTCGGAGGCATTCACCAGGCCAAAAGTGATGTATCGTCTGGCCAAAATAGGGTTTAACCAGTCCTACACGTATTTTACATGGCGCAACACAAAGGAGGAATTGACAAACTACTTCAATGAGTTGACAAAAGGATCTCATGTGGAGTACTTCCGTCCAAACCTCTGGCCCAATACCCCCGATATCTTACCGGAGTATCTCCAGATTGGTGGAGTCAAAGCCTCCGCGGTACGTCTGGTGCTTGCCGCCACACTCTCCTCAAGCTACGGAATTTACGGTCCGGTCTTTGAGAACGGGGTTGTTGATGCTCTCCCCGGTACAGAGGAGTACAGGGATGCTGAGAAATATGAGATAAAGAACTGGGCGGAAAAGAAAGATGGAGAGGAGTTGAGAAGTCTGATAAAGAGGGTGAATCAGGCCAGACGCGAGAACCCGTCACTTCAGCAGATAAGGAATCTGCGTTTCTATTCGGTTAATAATGAGTATCTTCTGTTCTACGGTAAAGCAACATCTGATCTGTCAAATGTTGTCCTTGTGGTCGTCAATCTGGATCCTTTTCATCCTCAGAGTGGCACACTGAAGCTTCCTCTGCAGGATCTCTCTGTCTCCCCCGGGCAGCCTCTTTTTCTCGATGATCTTCTAAGCGGGGAGCGTTTTGTGTGGAGCGGAGAACGGAGCAGAGTCACACTGGATCCACAGAGGTCTCCTGCCCTTCTCCTGAGTGTCCAGCGTCAGTTGAGGCAGGAGGGGCAGTATGAGTATTACTGATGGGGGCGGGATGAGGAGAAACAGGTGGAAGCAGAGGGCCTGTAATGGTATACCAGAAGAGCAGTGATATAAGACAGGAGAAGCTTCCCGAGGAGTCTCTCTGGTACAAGGATGCAATCATTTACGAATTGCATGTGCGTGCTTTTCGTGACAGTAACGGTGATGGGGTGGGGGATTTCCGGGGGCTTACCGAGAAGCTGGATTATATCGAGGGGCTTGGTGCCAATACTATCTGGCTTTTGCCCTTTTATCCCTCTCCATTGCGTGATGACGGTTACGATATCTCCGATTACTTTAATATTCATCCGGACTATGGAACCCTGCGTGATTTCCGCAGTTTTCTCAGGGCGGCTCACAAGCGGGGTTTAAGGGTTATTGCGGAGTTGGTGCTTAACCACACCTCATCTGACCACTCCTGGTTTCAGCAATCAAGGCGAGCCAAACCAAACACTCGCCGTCGAAACATGTATGTCTGGAGTGATACTCCGGACAGGTACAAGGATGCCCGTATCATATTCAAAGATTTTGAGTCGTCAAACTGGAGCTGGGACCCGGTAGCGAAGGCTTATTTCTGGCATCGTTTTTACTCTCATCAGCCGGATCTCAACTTCGACGAACCGCTGGTACATAAGAATCTTTTCAGGGTAATTGATTTCTGGTTTTCGATGGGGGTTGACGGGCTGAGGCTTGACGCGGTCCCTTATCTTTACGAAAGAGAGGGGACTAACTGTGAGAATCTTCCCGAAACTCACAATTTTCTAAAAAAACTGCGGGCGCATGTTGATGCCTCTTTCCGTAACAAGATGTTTCTGGCCGAGGCCAACCAGTGGCCTGAGGATTCGGTGGCTTATTTCGGGGATGGCGATGAGTGTCACATGTCATTCCATTTTCCTCTTATGCCACGGATGTTTATGGCTTTACAGATGGAGGACAGTTTTCCCATAGCCGATATTCTGCGTTCTACTCCGCCCATACCGCAGAACTGCCAGTGGGCGCTTTTTCTGCGCAATCACGATGAATTGACATTGGAGATGGTGACCGATGAGGAGCGGGATTACATGTACAGGGTGTATGCCAAGGATACCAGGGCAAAGATAAATCTGGGGATTCGCAGGCGTCTTGCTCCTCTTTTATCAAATGACCGCAGGAAAATCGAACTGATGAATATTCTCCTTTTTTCACTTCCTGGTACTCCGATTATTTACTACGGCGATGAGATAGGGATGGGGGATAATTATTACCTGGGGGACAGAAACGGGGTACGTACACCGATGCAGTGGGGGCCTGACCGCAACGCGGGGTTCTCAGAGGCAAATCCCCACAGGCTTTATCTGCCGGTAATCATAGATCCGGAGTATCATTTCGAGGCCTTAAACGTACGCAACCAGGAATCGAGTATCTCCTCTCTACTGTGGTGGATGAGGGGGGTAATTGCGATGCGCAAGAGGTTCAGGGCTTTCAGCAGGGGCAGCTTTGAGATTATCTCAGGTGACAACCCGCGGGTTTTTGCCTACTGCCGTCAGTACGAAGATGAGATTATCCTTGTGATAGTAAATCTTTCCAAATTCAGCCAGGTTGTTAATCTGGAAATGCCAAAGTTTGCGGGTCTTGTTCCCGAGGAGGTGTTTGGGAGAACTATTTTCCCTATCATTAAGGAGGGTCCTTATATGGTGATTATGGGACCCAACGATTATTACTGGTTATTGCTTGGAAAGAGCCGTGAGGAGATCGGAATAGCTGAGGAGTTGATGCCGTCGATGAAACTTAAAAAGAGCTGGGAGACAATTTTCAGCGGTAAAAGCCGTCAGGTGCTGGAGGAGAGGCTTTTCCCCCGTTATCTGGTGCAATGCCGCTGGTTTTCATCAAAGACAAGAAAGATTGAGGTGGTTAAAATTGTCAGAGACATCTGCTTTAAGGGCAATGTCTCCAATTCTCATCTCCTGATCCTGAAGGTCATTTTTACAGACAGGGGTGAGGAGTACTATCTTCTGCCCGTGTCATTTGCGTATAAGACTGCGCAGAAGAGGATCAGCAGCGATTTTCCTCAGGCGGTGATTACTGATATACTGGTGGATGACAAAGAGGGATATATCTACGATGGTACATACGATGAGGATGTGCATGACGGGCTTTTGAATCTGATTGTTTCGAGAAAGAATCTTCGTGGATCGGGATGGACACTTGCGGGTTCTGCTTCATCGAGGCAGCTTAAAGCTGTCATGGAGTCCCATGGAACTCTTGCCAGCCGTCCTCTCAAGGTGGAGCAGAGCAACTCTGCGATTGTATTCGGGGATGTTCTTTTCCTTAAGCTTTACAGACGTCTTGAGGAGGGGGTGAACCCGGAACTTGAAATGATGCGTTTTCTCTCGCAGGATGATGGTTTTGTGAATACTCCTGCATTCATGGGGGCAATTGAGTACAGAAGAGGCAGCGGGCAGCCATTTACTATTGCTATTCTGCAGAGTTTCGTGGAAAACAGCGGCGATTCCTGGTCTTATGTATCGGGTATGGTTGCCAGATATTTTGAACAGGTGCTTTCAAAAAAGAGTGAAGCAGGGCAGCTTCCCCAAAGCTACCCCCAGATGAGGGAGATAAGGTCTTCAGATATACCGTCATCTCTTTCATCTATGGTAGGGGAGTTTTTCTTCGAGATGATTTCGCTCTTAGGAAAGAGGACTGCACAGATGCATCTTGCTCTGGGCAGGTCACAGGATGATCCTGTGTTCAAACCGGAGTCATTTTCTTATCTGTATCAGAGATCTCTTTACCAGTCTATTCAGGGGCTTGTTCAGAGAAACTTCCGTCTGCTGGAAAAGAGGCTTGAATATCTTCCGGATGAGGTCAGGGATTTGGGTAAAGAGGTGATATCTATGGAGAAGAGGATTATAGAGACCATAAAGAGAATTACCTCCCGCAGGATCACCTCCACAAAGATCAGAATCCATGGTGATTATCATCTGGGGCAGGTACTTTACACAGGTAAAGACTTTGTTATCATGGATTTTGAGGGGGAGCCTGCCCGCCCGTTGAGCGAGCGTAAACTGAAGCGTTCTCCGTTCAGGGATGTAGCCGGGATGGTGCGCTCTTTTCATTATGCCGCCCATGGCACTCTATTTCTCAATCCCACGTTCCGCTCATCCGACTATCAGTTTCTTGAGACCTGGATAGAGCCCTGGTACCATTATGTCAGCGGTATTTTTCTCAGGTCTTATCTTGACACTACAGGAGAGTCATCGTTTGTTCCCCGGGAAGCCGAACAGATTGACATCCTGTTCCAGACTTTTCTTCTGGAGAAAGCGGTTTACGAACTGGGATATGAGCTTAACAACAGGCCTGAGTGGGTGATAATACCTCTTAAGGGGATTTTACATATCATGAAAAGTACTGGTGTTGTAAAGTCCTGATTTGATACCGGTACAGGAGTACATCATTTCTTTCCGGGATTTGATCAAGCGGATTAAAATGGATATTCTGTTCTTGAACAAAGTATTTCGATTCCGATACCGTTTAAGTTGCAGATAAGCATACCTGATTATTGAAATGTAAAGTATATACCAAACAACAGATATGAATTCGGGGATCAAAATGAAAATCGGTGCATATTATCGTGGTGAAAACCGCACATCGTTTACGGTCTGGGCGCCTCATCGCAGAAGTGTTGATGTAAAGGTGATATTTCCCAGGGAAATCCTTATCCCCATGGAAAGGCAGGCGGATGGTTACTGGTATGCCGATATCACAGGGGTTTTGCCCGGAAGCCGTTATTTCTATAAGCTCGATAATGATCTTCTGCGTCCTGATCCTGCGTCTTTTTTTCAGCCTGAGGGGGTACATGGGCCCTCTGAGGTGATAGATCACCGGGTCTTCAAATGGACAGACAGCGAATGGAAAGGGATTCCCCCTGAAAAAATGATTATCTATGAGCTTCATGTGGGTACCTTTACCTCGGGGGGTACACTTGA
>DAOTAZ010000280.1:0-5032 GCA_035382965.1 Chitinispirillaceae bacterium
TGGCTTTTTTGCAGGAACCATATGGTTAACATACGATATTCTCACGGAATCAGGAGTGATAAAATCAGCGCTGTCTGCCGCCTCAAGCTCCAATCTGATTTCTCCGCCTTCCGGTGTATACCGCATAGCATTGTCAAGGAGGTTGTTCAGTATCCGGTCGAGAGCATACACATTGGAGGTAATCTCCACTTCAGGACAGAGTTTTCTCACCAGGCGGATTCCAAGGGATGCTGCTGATGGTTCAACCAGGTCCGCAGTGTCATTTATATAATTAGTCAAGTTAATCCTGTGCATCTTTTCATACACAAGGCGCCCCTGTTCAATCTTTTCCGTATCGAGAAAATTGGTCATATCCCGGACCAGCTTGTTCACATTCTTTTTCACTATCAGAAGATCTTTGTCGCAGGGGTTCCGTGAGATGCATTTGTCGAGATAGTTTTGAATAAGCGTGGCAGGTGTCCTGGTTTCATGGGCCAGATTCACAAATGAACTTGTTTTTTCTTTTATGGCAATCTGCAGCTCCTTCGTGCGGGCATCTACTCTCTCCTCAAGATGCTCTTTAGTGGCTATAAGTTCATGATGTTCATCGTTGAATTGCTTTATAAGAGCAAGAGATAAGGATATTGCCATGATTATCATGCCTATGGTTATCATTAGCAGTTGCTCGGCGAGGGGATAACCTCTGAGATGCATGATCGGAAATATTATATAGGAAGAACAGTATGCGATTGAGCTGACACTTATTATTTTTTTATTTTCATCCCGTAGGTTTTCCTGTCCTTTAATGAAAAACACTGCAAGCATCAGTATCCACAGTCCTGCACCTGGAGGAAGGGTTAAAATGACGATTGCTTTGATCGGCGTATATGCATCACCTGACAGCAGGTACCAGATATAGCAAGCCGAGATGAAAATTATCATCGATACAGTATACAGGTAAACGTACTTTCTGATCTTTTTAAGATCCAGAGCGGTATTTATAAAGTAGAGCATGGCGCAGATAGCAAAAGATGAGGATGTGTACTGGGCGAAAACTACCAGATGTCTCCAGTGAGGACTGCTGAAAAGAGATGTGCTCGGGAGTATACCCTTTACAACAGTAATGTAGGCACATGATAGTACCAGAATTGTGTAATAAAAATTATTTCTGTCGTTTTTTCTACCGGCGTATACAGAAAAATGGTGAATAGCCAGAGATATGTAGACACCGCATAAAAAGGTATAGAGAATCTCGAATCCGTTCATCTTCTTTGAAGTGAATCCAATTCAGGTTTAATATTCAAAACGTATGTACTGGCAAGATCAGATTTGTTCTGAATTATGGAAAAGGCTGCCTTTTCTCCTGAGATCAGGGCGGAGGTAATTCCGATTCCCCAGTTTTCTATCAGCCCGGATGCCTCTCCGGCATAGATCACGTTTCCATTACCAAAAAATAGACAATCCGGCTCCATTTTATATTCTATGCAGCACCTTTCATCTCTGATTAATTCCAATTCAGGATTGTATCTCTGTTTTAAAAAATCAAACCACCTCTCGAAATATCCGTCATATTTTCCAGTCCATCCGGTGCCGATAAAAAAGAGGTCATCTTTAAAGTAAAAGAATGAGAATGCATTGTCTGTGAATTTTCTGCTGATATTGACATAGTAAATGCTTTTATCACATTCAAAATGGCCCCTGTATACTTTTTGAATACCGACACCTGCATTTTTAGGCTGATAATTTTTATCCAGTATTTTTCTCAACCTGGAATTAGCTCCTGTTGCGCAGATAAGGTATTTGCATCTGAAGGTGTGGTTTTTTCCATCAGTCAGGACATCTACAGCTATCTTATCCCCGATCTGATCGAAAGTTTCTACAGTACTATTACCAAGAAATTCAGCATCGGATTTTTCCAGCAGCCAGGAATCGAATCTTTCTCTATACAGGTTAAGGAATAGATCATATCCTTTGACACTGTTATAGTTTTTGCCTGTGCTGCTCCATTGAAATTCTATTTCTCTGTTATTACACAGTATGCTTTCAGGTATCTGGCCGAATATCCTCTGAACGGTGGAAACTGCTTTGCTTGTAAGGAAGCCGCAGCATGGTTTTATCCTGGGAAAGTTTTTCTTATCGATCAGCAGGGGAGAAATTCCATTTTGTGAGAGGATTTTTGCACAGGTTGAACCTGCCGGCCCTGCTCCGGCGATGATTACATCGTATTCGTCTCTCATGAGTTAAATAACTCTTCTCTGTTCCCATTGCTTGGAGAGAGCATGCGGTTTTTTTTCAGTTCCTTTACAGATATTCCCATGTTCTTCAATTTCCTGGACAGATTGCTGACCTCCACACCAAGAACATGAGCTGTATCTGTCAGGCAGTAGTTATTTTTTTCCAGTTGATATTGAATGTACTGTGTTTCCAGTTCAGAAAGAGTAAATGACTGATTAAACACAGGCCGGTTTTCCTCTCTGGAGCCGGCTCTGATATTTAAAATATCCGATTTCCTGATAATGGAATCATCAGTGAGCAGATATGCCTTGTATATAAGGCTTTTAAGTTCTCTAACATTTCCCGGATAATCTAGAGAAGACAGGTACTCCAGACACTCTTTGTCCATCTGTTTTGTAATCCGGCCCTCATTATTCGCGATTTCAGACAGAAAATAGGCCGATAAAATCGGGATATCTTCCCTCCGGTCCCTCAGTGGCGGGATGTAAAGGGATAAAATATTGAGCCGGAACCGCAGATCTGATCTGAATCTGCCGGTTTTGATCATGGTATCCAGATCTTTATTTGTAGCACAGATTATTCGTACATTCACTCTTTCCGGTTCGGTAGAACCAACAGGCGAAATCTCGAAGTCCTCAATGGCCCTCAGTATTTTGGCCTGCTGGTTTAAAGGAAGTTCCCCGATTTCATCCAGAAACAGTGTCCCTCCGTCAGCCAGTTGAAATTTACCGGGTTTATCGATTAATGCTCCTGTAAATGCTCCTCTTTTATGCCCGAAGAGCTCTGATTCAAAAAGATGCTCAGGGATGGCGGAGCAGTTTACTTTTATCATCGGTTTATCGGCTCTGCTGCTCAGGAGGTGAATAAGATTGGCGATTATCTCTTTTCCTACCCCGCTTTCACCTTCCAGAAGCACATTGGCATTTGATGAAGCGTATTTGCGGGTGAGAGAAAGCACATTCTGCATCTGAGAACAGGAGTGGATCAATACGGTATTTCTCTGATGGAAAGCGTTGCTGAGCGATGCAATCTGAGATTCAAGAAGAGAGTAGTACTGCCTGTCTGCCCTCTCTTTTTGCAGAGCAGAATAGATTTCCTCAACCATTTCATGCAGTTTCTCAGGATCAAATGGCTTATTGACTATTTTGTGGAAAAGTTCATTATTGATTCCCTTTTCCAGAATCTCACGGGTGGAGAATGCCGTAATAAGCACTGCCTTGTAGGAGGAGAGATACTTTTTTGCCTCATAAAGGAGTTCAAGCCCGTTAATCTCCGGCATCCTGAAATCCATAAGAATGATGTCGAATTGATTCCCTGACCGGAGAGCATTCAGAGCCTCTGATGATCTGGAGCATGCTGTTATATGATAATTTTTTAGAATGCTGGAAAGAGTAAAAACTATCGCTTCTTCATCATCAACAATCAGTATGTGAGGTTTTTGCATAATGACTATAAGCTGTGAGATTGTCCTACCTTAAGGTTTTGGCGGGCTCAGGATTAGCGGGAAAGGTAATCCGAGTATTAACAAGCAGTAAAATAATAAAGGGGCAATCAAAGAATAAAGCGTTATCAATTTGATAACACCATTTTATCAATAGGATAAATTTCCTCTTTTTTATAAACCTGCAACCTGTTTTTTTTAAGTTTTTACCCCCTTAAAAAGATTGGCATAGATATTGATTAATTATCCCGCAGAGGTGTTTTAATACTATTTACCTGAAATAGTATGAGGGCTAAAGTAGGAAAAAGGTGGATTCAGGGCAACTCCTGATCCACCATTTTTTTTTGTTATCCAGAGCACTTATCTCCACGTCATTGCTGTGAAAAGCAGGATTCCAAATCAGTGTTTCTGCGCTGAGAAGCCTGCAATGTGATTCCCTGAAAGTCTGCACTTCGCTCCGCTCTCACTTTGTTTCGGCTCCGCTCAACAACCGGGAGCCGAAATAACCGCTGCCCTTTTCTTACCCTTTGACAAACAGATGTGTTTAACTTTTTTTATTTCAATTATCAACATTCACACAATCTCACGGAGGAGTTATGTCAAAGTGGGTTCTTACTGCTTTCTCGATTTCTCTTTTGTTATTGAATCAGTCTCTTCTGTATGCTCAATGCACCAAAGATGTCGATTGTAAGGGGAACAGGATCTGCGTAAATGGCGAGTGTGTTGAACCATCTACCGAATCATCCGGTACAGAAAAAAAATCCTCTTCTAAGCCGCTTGGTGCGGTAAATATCTATTTCCAACCGCTGGGTTTTGTACAGTTTGGCCCGATTGTCGGACTTGAGATCAAAGTAGCAGAGATTGCTGTGCTGGACGCGCACTGGAGATATTCAAAACTTGGTGTGGCATATAATGCCATAGCTGGTACGTTCTTAGATGATGATGAGTATCTTTTGCCATCATCAATGGCCTTTGGAGGCGGGGTCAGGTTTCTTATCCCGACTAAACGCCCTCACAGACCGTATGCAGGGGCGCTTTTTGAATTTAATCTGGAAAAACGTATTGAAGATGAAGACCAATCTTATGAATCGGAGCGGGATTCAAGATCACTGGTTTTTGCAACCGCAGGCGGATACCGTTTCCGGATAGGCAACAGCTTTAATCTCTCACTGGGTGGGATGTTTGGAGCTGCATTCGATGTTTACAAAAAATGGTGGTATACTAATATTTATTACGAACCTGGAAAGTTCGATGGTAAACATAGAGTACACCCATTTGGTATGCTTGAAGTTGCATTGGGCTGGGAGATTGGCAGGAAGTAGTGAAATGTACCCGAATTGGTGGACACACCTATTACCAAAATATTTTTATTCATGG
>DAOTAZ010000281.1:0-5023 GCA_035382965.1 Chitinispirillaceae bacterium
GGATCGCTCAGATTATCACCGCAGCGGTTTTAACCGCAATGATGATAAAGGCGATGAAACTTCTTTATTTCTTCTTAGGTCGGGAGTCCTTTTTTTGATCTACTGTACCTTACTGAATCCGGCTCTGGATGTCATATACAACCTCAAAGAGTTCAGATCCGGAAACACAATCACCAACATCCCCTCATTTTCCATCCCCGCAGGCAAGGGAATAAATGTCGCCAGGGTGGTAAAGACTCTTGGTGAGGATGTTTGTGTGACAGGGCTTATGGCTGAATACGACCTTAAGCGGTGTACTGATTTTCTTGAACTGTTAAAAATAGATCATCGTCTGTACAAGATTCCGGGAGGTTTGCGAATCAATGCGACTCTTCTTGAAGAGTCTTCAGGTTTTACTTCGCACATAAGCAGTGCTAATCCGACTCTGCCACCCAGGATTCAGCTTGAGTTTCTCAATCTTGTGGAGGGTTTGGTTTCACCGGGGGATTTGTGGTGTTTTTCCGGCAGTCTGCCCAGAGGCTTTGATGATGACGCATACAGGAAACTCATAAAGAGCTGCAAAAACAAAGGTGCCGATACGTTACTTGACAGCAGGGGAGCTGCCCTGAAATTTGGTGTCAGGGCTAGGCCGATGATGATCAAGCCGAATATAGCTGAGCTGGAGGGCTTTTTCGATGAACAGATCAGAGGTGTTCATCATCTGGCTCTTAAAGGTAAGCGTCTGGTGGATATGGGAATATCTTATGTATTTATATCTCTGGGTGCAGACGGGATGATAGCGATACATGAGAACGATTGCCTTCTCTGCTCCTCTCCCCAGATAAGGGCACTTGACACAGTGGGCTGCGGTGACGCACTGGTAGGGGGTATTCTTGTCGCCCGGAAGAGGAGTTTTTCCTTTTCCGAGATGTGCAGGATGGCTATAGCCTGCGGTGCATCAAAAGCATTGCATCGTGGACCTGGGATAGTGTCACTGGACGAAGTATGGCAATTAATGGAGGATGTAAAGATAACAGCTGTTTGATTTTGTGCTTTTAATGCAGTAAACAGTAATTCTTTTCCATATTTAAAATCAGGTAAATCAACGGTTAGAAAGCCACTAATCAAGGAAATCAAGGTTATGAAGAGGTTGCGGATTCTGGTAACAGGTGGAGCCGGTTTTTTAGGGTCCCATCTATGCGATCGTCTGGTAAAGGCAGGGCATGATGTAATCTGCCTTGATAATTACTTTACAGGAAGTAAAAAAAACGTCGAGCATTTAATGGGCCACAGGAATTTTGAGCTGCTCCGCCATGATATCACTTTCCCTGTTTTTGTGGAGGTGGATCAGATCTACAATCTCGCCTGTCCGGCATCACCGGTTCATTACCAGTACAATGCTGTCAAGACAATCAAGACCAATGTGATGGGTGCTATAAATGTTCTGGGTCTGGCAAAAAGGGTCAGGGCGCGTGTCCTTCAGGCATCGACATCAGAGGTGTACGGAGACCCCGATGTGCATCCTCAGAAAGAGGATTACTGGGGACATGTTAATCCGATAGGTATCCGCTCATGTTATGATGAGGGCAAGCGGGTTGCTGAAACACTGTTTTTTGACTACCACCGGATGAACAAAGTCGATATCAGGGTTATGCGTATTTTTAATACGTATGGGCCCCGTATGCATCCCAATGACGGCAGGGTGGTTTCTAACTTCATTGTACAGGCGATCAGAGGAAATGATATAACGGTGTATGGTGATGGGAAGCAGACCCGTTCATTCTGCTATGTTGATGACCTGATCGAGGGGATGATCAGGCTGATGAACACTGAGGATTTTCAGGGACCCGTAAATATCGGGAATCCCTCCGAGTTTACTATCCTCGAGCTGGCTGAAAAAGTGATAAAATTGACTGGGAGCAAATCCAGGATCGTATTCCATCCTCTGCCTTCCGATGATCCGAAGCAGAGGCAGCCCGATATCAGTCTGGCCAGGGAAAAGCTGAACTGGCAGCCCACAGTTGAACTGGAAAAAGGGCTTCGTAAAACGATCGAATATTTTCAGAAGAATCTGGATTGCTGAAGTAATCATTAGAAGATTTAAATTCGTCAGAAGATAAAAGTGGAAAGGTTTTAAGATGAGCAATTATGACCCATCGGTGATTGAACCGAAGTGGCAGCAGAGGTGGAAAGAGAACAAACTGCACAAGGCAGTTTACGATCCGGGAAAGCCGAAATTCTATGCGCTTGACATGTTTCCGTATCCATCCGGATCTGGTCTTCATGTAGGACATTGCGAAGGGTATACGGCCACGGATATAGTGACCAGGTTCAAGAGAATGCAGGGATGGAACGTGCTTCATCCAATGGGTTGGGATGCTTTCGGGCTTCCGGCTGAGAATTTCGCAATCAAAACCGGAATACACCCCCGGATAACAACTGACAAGGCCATTTCGAATTTCAGGCGGCAGATAGATTCCATCGGTTTTGCCTATGACTGGGACAGAGAGGTTAACACAACCGATCCGCAGTATTATAAATGGACCCAGTGGATATTTCTTCAGCTTTACAAAATGGGTCTGGCTTATGAGGGAATAATGCCGATTAACTGGTGCCCATCATGCAAGACCGGCCTGGCAAACGAGGAAGTGACAGGGGGAAAGTGTGAAAGATGCGGAAGCATCGTGGAGAGAAAGGATCTTCGTCAGTGGATTTTAAGGATCACCAAATATGCCGACAAACTTCTTGAGGATCTCTCTGAAGTTGACTGGCCTGAATCGACCCTCGCGATGCAGCGTAACTGGATAGGAAGGTCTGAAGGTGCGGAGGTGATTTTTACTGTTGCGTCAGGAACTGCCGAAGGGGAGGAGATCAGGGTATTCACTACCAGACCAGACACTCTTTTCGGAGCCACTTATGTGGTTCTTTCTCCTGAGCATTCCCTTGTTGACAAAATAACGACTCCGGAGCAACTGCCAGAGGTCAGAGAATACCAGACTGCGGCCCGGAGAAAGAGTGATCTTGAGAGAACAGAGCTTTCAAAGGAGAAAACCGGCGTATTCACTGGCTCTTATGCTGTAAATCCAGTGAACAACAGTCAAATTCCAATCTGGATTGCCGATTATGTTCTCTCAACTTACGGAACTGGAGCCATAATGGCCGTTCCGGCCCACGACGAGCGGGATTATGAGTTTGCATGTAAATACCAGTTGCCGATAATTCAGGTTGTCCGACCTGTAGAGGGCGAAATACCTTCCGGGCAGGCATTTACGGATGAGGGGATAAACATCAACTCGGGTGAACTCGACAACTTAAGGACACCGGATGCAAAACGGAGGATAATTGAAAGTCTCGAAAAGTCCGGGAAAGGCAAATCTGCAGTCAGTTATCGTCTGAGGGACTGGGTATTTTCACGCCAGCGTTACTGGGGAGAACCGATCCCGATTGTTCACTGTGAGAAATGCGGAGCGGTTGCTGTTCCTGAGGATCAGCTTCCTGTGACTCTTCCGGATGTGGAGCGGTACGAACCTTCCGGAACAGGAGAATCTCCACTGGCAAATATCACTGAGTGGCTTAACACCACCTGTCCTCAGTGTGGCGGTCCGGCAAAAAGGGAGACCAACACCATGCCGCAATGGGCAGGGTCCTGCTGGTATTATCTGAGGTATCTTGACCCGGTGAATAACAATGAACCCTGGTCAAAGGAAGCGGAGAAACAGTGGATGAATGTGGACCTTTATGTAGGTGGAGCTGAGCACGCTGTGCTTCATCTTCTCTACTCCCGTTTCTGGCACAAGGTGCTTTACGATTTGGGATATGTGTCCACAAAAGAACCATTTAAAAAACTCCGTCATCAGGGGACAGTGCTTGCGGCTACTTACCGTGACAGTACGGGAAAGTACCATCCGCTTTCTGAAGTTGAGTTCAGAAACAATGAACCTTATCTGGTCTCCACAGGTGAGAAACTGAGCATGGAAATAGAGAAGATGGCAAAGTCCAAGCTCAATGGAGTCAATCCGGATGATGTGGTAGCCAGGTATGGTGCGGATACTCTGCGTCTTTACGAGATGTTTATGGGAGAGTTTGAGCTTCCAAAGCCTTGGGATCCCAGGGCAATTGAGGGATGCAGCAGGTTCCTGCGCAGGTTGTACAGGCTGGTGGATGAGTATGATGAATCAAAAGCCGGCTCTGCAGAAACAAATATCAGAGCCAGGCACCGGGTGATAAAAAAAGTCACCAATGATATCGAGGGGATGAAGTTCAATACTGCGGTAGCAGCAATGATGGAGTTTATAAACGAGATTTCAGAGAAAGGTGCCTCAAAAGAAGACCTCACTGTTCTTGTGAAACTGGTTTCTCCTTTTGCCCCGCATCTTGGAGATGAACTCTGGGAGAAACTTGGTGGAGACGGTTTTGTTATTCAATCGAACTGGCCTTCGTGGGACGAATCACTCACTCTTGAGCAGAATGTGACCATTGTTGTACAGGTAAACGGGAAATTGAGGGCAGAGTTTACTGCTCCGCGTGATGCCACTCAGGAGCAGTTGAAGGAATCGGCTCTGGGACTCGAGAAGATCAAAACGTACACCACGGATAAAACTGTGCGCAAAGTAATAGTCGTTCCGGGGAAACTTGTCAATATCGTAGTGGGCTGATCTATGATTAAGATTGCAGCAGCTACGAATAACAAGGGAAAAATAGCGGAAATCAGGGAGATCCTGAAAGAGGAGCCTGTTGAACTTGTTTCCATGAGTCAATTATTCAACCCGGTTCCGGAAATTGATGAAACCGGCTCCACGTTTCTTGAAAATGCGCTTATCAAGGCCAGGTGGGTTTTTGACCACAGCGGGCTATGGACACTGGCTGATGATTCAGGACTGGAAGTCGATTTTCTTGGTGGAGAGCCGGGTGTGAGAAGTGCCAGGTATGCTGGTGAGAACTGTGACTATGAGGCCAATAATGAGAAACTTCTTAAAGTGATGGAAGGGGTTCCGGAAGACAGACGGGGAGCCGCTTTCCGGTGTGTTATTGTACTGGTGACCGG
>DAOTAZ010000282.1:0-5020 GCA_035382965.1 Chitinispirillaceae bacterium
CAAGCAGCCAGGGATCTTGAAACCTCATAGGAGAAGTCGACATGTCCGGGTGTGTCGATAAGGTTGAACTGATATTGCTGCCCGTTTTCGGATTTGTACTGCATCCGCACCGGGTGGGATTTGATAGTTATACCCCTCTCCCGTTCAAGATCCATGTCATCGAGGACCTGATCCTGCATTTTCTCTCTGCTGACAGTACCTGTCAATTCCAGAAAACGGTCGGCGAGGGTGGATTTGCCGTGGTCAATATGGGCAATAATACAGAAATTTCGTATAAAATCTGTTGTCACTTTAAATCCCGTGAGCAGTCTTGAGAATACGATTGAACTGCCGGAAGAAGTGTTAATATTAAACTCTAAAATATACTAAATGCATGCAGAGGGATGATTTAAGAAATACGGAAAAAGGGGGACTTGATTTTCATGAATTGGTGGTTTCTTTATTTTGGAAGGGGGAGATTTTTGAAGGATTATGATGTGCATGAGATTTTGATTTAGATGCCGGTGGAGGAAAGGATATGGAGAGATGCTAAATTCTGAGGTTACCTCTGGGGAGAAATAGTGATTTAACTTGTTAAATTCGGAGGTTACCTCTGGGGAGAAACAGTGATTTAACCTGTTAAATCCGGAAGTTACCTCTGGGGAGAAACAGTGATTTAACTTGTTAAATTCGGAAGTTACCTCTGGGGTGAAACAGTGATTTAACCTGTTAAATTCGGAAGTTACCTCTGGGGTGAAACAGTGATTTAACCTGTTAAATTCGGAAGTTACCTCTGGGGTGAAATAGTGATTTAACTTGTTAAATCCTGAAATTACCAAAGATTCCTTTCAAACTTTCTGGATTAAGGCACGTGCTTTGTTCCCGATAGGAAAAAGACCATATAAAAAATTAAGGAAAGGTTTGTGGGAATAGGTTTTCCATAGCAGAAGTTTAAAACCGGTCTTGTTTAATAAAAATTTAAAGGAATCTTTGCAAAACTCATTGCAGTGACCCGGAACAAAATCACTTGAGTATTTTTTCCTGTAAATCCTGTGTCTCCGCATAAATCTCTTGTATTTAAGTTCCCAGGAATCGATGTTTGGAATCTCAATTAAGACCAATCCACCCGGGGAGAGCAGTTGATTAATCCTGTTCATCACTTTCAGTGAATCGGGAAAATGTTCCAGAACATGAATCAGAATAATGATATCGAATCTTTTGTCACCCAGATCTGTTTCTGACATGAAATCCGCTTTTATGACATTGAGTTTCAGATGTCTGGCAACGGAATCGACCAGGAATTGAGACAATTCGACACCGGTTACTTGAAAACCATCCTGATGAGCCATGTTAAGAATTCGTCCGTTGCCGAAACCGATTTCAAGCAGAGAACCGGTGGAGGGAAGATAACGTTTCAGGAAGCGGTAGGATTCAGTCTGACTTTTGTTTACCGGATGCGAATCATCGAGAGGATCAATGAATACTTCAGCGTATTTCTCCTGATTCACTCCTCCATCGAGGTCGTAATTTACCAGTTTGCAGTTCCGGCATCGATAGTATGAAAACTGATTTCTGGAACCTGCCTTCTCATGGATTACCAGATCGGTGTTCCCGCAAAGCCTGCATCTGTCTAACATCTTATTTCTTCCCTGTCAGATACAATGTCCTAATTTATAAAATAGTTCAGACCAGCTAATATACTTAACGGGTGACCACTGAATATCCTGATGGGGATGATTTTTACCAGAGAAAAAAGATCTTTTTGCTGAACTACAGGCTGATTGGTTAAATATCAGACATAAGTAAACATCTGCTTTGGACATGTACGCTGTGCTTTTTGTTGAAATGGTGAATTCCACAGGATAAAATCATTTCAAGTCTCGGGAATCGGCATCGAAAGACGGGAAATAATGAAACGATACCGATTCCGATGCCGATACCGACACTGATAAGGGAAATCAACGATGAACATCTTTTTTTTCAATTCCCGTACATTCTTAACCAGAGAAGTTGTAAATGCACTTAAAAAGAAAAAAGGACACAGGGTAATCGCTGTTGATATTGAACTGAGCCCGGATTCCAGCCTGGTTCCATCGATTATTGAACATCTCAGGCCATATCTTCCCGGCCTTGCCATTTTCATTAACAATGCCGGTTGTGATTTCAGAGGAGAATTATACAGAGCGCTATCAGAGAGTGGTTCTCTGATTGTAAACTGGTATACCGATTATCCTTTTTACGATGAGTGTTTTCATGGAAGGAGGATGGTTCCGGATCATAGACGGATCGATCTGGTAAGTGAGGAATCGTATGTGGATGAGATGGCAGAGAGGGGATTCAGGGCATTTTTCATGCCCCTGGCAACTGATACTTCCTTTTTCAACACAGATGGCGAAGTAGAGAAACAGAGAGATATCGCTTTTGTAGGAAATTCCAGTTTTGAGTTCCTTGACTCTATAGTCAATGAGGAACGGAGCAGTGAACTTCAAAAACTGCTCTCCCTGCAGGCTGATATGAAGAACCGGTACTTTACCGACCCAAGGTTTGATATCCGCGGTTTTCTCAAGGAGAATCGTCATTTGTGGGAAGGGAAAACAAATCTTGAGGAACAAGTACTTCTGTTTTGTATCGAGTGGCTGGCAGGATATCTTTACAGGAGAGACTTTATCAAGGGTATAGCGGAAAAGTACGGTTCACGGTTCACCTGTTTTGGAGATCCTTACTGGCAGAATTTTATCGATCCATCTCTGGTATCCGCAGATGCCTGTTACTACACTAATCTCTGCCGGTATTACAGATCAACCAGAGTGAATCTTAATGTAAACAGGATTCAAATCAGGAAATCTTTTACACAGCGGGTGTTTGACTGTGCTGCAAGCGGAAGTTTCCTTCTGACAGACAGACGGGAATGCAACACCCGTTTTTTCAAGGTTTCCGGGGCTGACAGGGAGATGGTGCAGTATGACTCTTTGGAAGAGTGCTGTGATTTGATCGATTATTATCTTGTTCATGAGGAGGAAAGAGAAGTTATCGCAAGTGCTGCCAGAAGGAAAGTGCTGGCCGAACATACTTACGATCACAGGATAGACCAGATATTTGAACTCTGCCGAAAGGTATGGGGTATCTGAGGAGTGATAAAATCTGGCTTATTTTTTGATACATTACATATCCCTGTCTTATAATACTCAGACTTTTTAAGGAATACAGATGATGGAACAGAGCAAGAGAAACAGTCCTCCAGGAAGAAAAATAAAGGAAGTTGCCATCGAACTGGGACTCGATCCGGAAGAGATTCTGCCCTATGGGCATTATATCGCCAAGATTCCTATTAAAGAGCTCATTTCACGTGAAAACAAACCTGACGGTCATCTGATTCTTGTTTCAGCAATGACACCTACTCCTCAGGGAGAGGGCAAAACTACAACGACGATCGGGCTGGGAGATGCACTTAGGGTGCTTGGGAAAAAATCCGCGATCTGCCTTAGGGAACCTTCATTGGGACCTTACTTCGGGATCAAAGGGGGAGGTACAGGTGCAGGGAAAGCACAGGTCGTTCCATCAGAGGCCATCAATCTTCATTTCGTAGGTGATATGTATGCTGTCGAGAAGGCAAATAATCTTCTTGCTGCTATGATCGATAATCACCTTCAGCATGGAAATGAACTGCAAATTGATCCCCGCAGGATAGTGCTGAAACGGGTAATTGACTTTAATGAAAGATCTTTACGGGAGATAGTGATCGGCCTTGGTGGGGTGAGAAATGGTATTCCACGTAAAGACGGGTTCAATATTACTCCGGCTTCTGAGGTGATGGCAGTGCTCTGCCTTATGAGAGATTTTAATGACCTGCAGCATCGGCTGAGCAATATGGTTGCGGCATTTACTTACAGTGGAGAACCTGTCACACCAGTGCATGTGGAGGCGGTCGGGGCGATGCAGGTTCTTTTGCGTGATGCGGTTGATCCCAATCTTGTGCAGACTGCTGAAGGTACACCGGCTTTTGTGCACCTCGGGCCTTTTGCCAATATTGCTCAGGGTACAAATTCTGCCATAGCTACTCGTATGGCTCTTAAACTGGCAGATTATGTTGTTACTGAGGCTGGCTTTGGGACAGAACTGGGTGCAGAAAAATTTTTCCACATTAAATGCAGGGCCGCAGGTTTAAATCCATCGGCCGCTGTGATAGTGGCTACATTAAAGGCTGTGAAATATCACGGTGGATTCACATTGGAGGGCGGTCTGGGCAATCTGGCCAAGCACATAGAAAATATCCGTCACTTTGGTCTTCAGCCAGTTGTGGCCATAAACCGTTTTGATGATGACAGCCTGGAGGAACTCCGGAAAATAATAAGCTTCTGTGAAGAAAACGGTACCGAGGCCTGCATCGCTACACATTACAACGATGGAGGCAGAGGTGCTGTGGATCTGGCCGAGGCAGTACTGAGAAGTATCGAGGTGAACCAGGGGAAGAAGTTGAATTTCCTCTACAACCCTGAGCAGCCGCTTGAGGAAAAGCTGCAGGCAGTGGTTTGCAGGCTCTATGGAGCTGACGGAGTGGAGCTTGACAGAAATGCTGTCTCAGATCTGGAATTATTGAAGAAAACAGGAATGGACAAGCTCCCTGTATGCATAGCCAAAACCCCGCTTTCATTATCCGATAATTCGAAACTTAGGGGGAGGCCGGGTAATTTCAGAATAACAGTTAATGAGCTTCGGGTCTCTGCAGGGGCCGGATTTATAGTGGCTATCTGTGGAAATATAGTAACCATGCCCGGTTTGCCCAGATTCCCTGCTGCATTGAAGATAAGAGTACTTGAGGATGGGACTGCCGTGGGGCTGAGCTGATATTATTTCTGCTTTACATTAACATTGACCCTTATCCATTGCTGATCCTCATTAAGCAGTTGTGTTCCGGGAGGAGTGTTTACTTTCAGACGAAGCACTGTGTTCTGTTTTATCTGAGAGAGATCCAGTACTTCGGTGGGGATCTCGGAATACTGGTTTTTCCGTGAAGACCGGATCGTCATTCGTAAAGACTGGG
>DAOTAZ010000283.1:0-365 GCA_035382965.1 Chitinispirillaceae bacterium
TTCCAGGGTATTCGCTCTGCTTTGGAGCGAAGGTGAGCTGTTTTGCCCACAAGACGCAGCAGCTCTTTACCCTCTTCCTCTGTCATATAAACTGAAGGGATATCAAAGTCTCCATCCTCGATAAGAGGGAAGGGATATACACCTCCGGCGATTGCTGAATTTCGTCCTGTTGCACAGACAAGCGCCGAAGCTCCGCTTTTTTCCAGAGAAGAAACTATTTGTTGGTGCTCGACAGGATTGTAGAATACAAAGTTTTTCGGCATTAGCTGTTCTTTAGTGATCTCTCCGGGCGGACTGATGATTGTCCCCCGGCCCTTCAGTGTCTCACGCTCTTCTATTTGTAGTGCCGTTGCCCGTCGTACCAT
>DAOTAZ010000283.1:375-4990 GCA_035382965.1 Chitinispirillaceae bacterium
CTCCATGCAGAATGATGATTTTCCCCCGGGCATTGAGAGCCTCAAGCTCTGCAATGTTTGATGCGCTAACCAATTCAGCCTTTACATCACACCCGATGGAGTAGGGGCTGGCATGTACCAGAAATGAGTGACCGTCGGATAAAAGCATCGCCCCATTGTCCTTCCAGTCAAAAGCATCAAACTCCGAGGCTTCAGTGTGCCATCCGGAAAACGAAGATAGAGTTTTCCGGAAGAAAGTTGTTGCATCTCTGTTTCCCTGACTTCCTACGCATCTTTCCGGGATTTTCTCACAGAGTGTATCGATATATGAGGCGCATTTCTGGATGAGGGGTGATCCGGGCATTGTGTTCTCCCTGGAGGAAAAGGTATGTCGGTTTTCAGGTGTTTGTTTCCGGGATTGGGATTTTTGGGGTTGATAAGAGTATAGTCAAAGTTTCACCTCTGAGGTAAATCAATGATTTAACATGTTAAGTCACAATTTCATCTCAGAGGTGATTAAAGTAAAACTTTAAGAGATAGATTACAAATCCCTTAAAAAACAGATTCTATAGTGCTTAGGCAAAAAGGCAAAGGATCTGGGCCAGGAGTTCTTTATACATCCTGAACGAGCTTTTTCAGGCCAGATTTCTCAAAATTGACAATTATTTTGCTTGGAGCGCCGTGATCCTTGCCTACTACAATTCCCTTTTTAAATTTCTTGTGCTGAATTGTCTCCCCAATCAAAAAGTGACCTGTTGGGGAATAGGTTGGGATTGCTGCTTCATCTTCAGGTTTCTTCTGTTCGGCAAGATCGTTTCCTGAAAAGCACATCGTCTTGTTACATTTGGTGCAATAGTACTCAAATGTGGAATTTCTGTCCAATGTTCTCCCATTCTCAGCGATGCTTCTGTCGAGTTGAGCCGGAGTGATTTTTTCGCAAAAACGGCAGAAAAGCTCAAGTTCTTCAATAGGCATGAAATTGGAAGCCATCAGAGAGATCTCCTTAACTGCAAGTGAATGTGATTTATGGGCAGGTTTTAAATTCTAACCCTGGTTATCCGATTAATAAATTCCTTACCTTGTTTAACAAGATTAAGAAATGATACTAGAGAAATAGGTTGTAATCCTAAATTACCACTTGGACTGCTGAAAATCAAATATTTAGGGGTTATTTCCTGTTTATTAATGGAATCTGCAAGAAACCGCTGATAATGACCAGGGCGATAGCTATTTTATAACGCGGATTAAACAGGATCAGGGTTAATAAGTGTTCCTGACGTTGCTTAGATCCACAATTAAAGGTGATTTATGCGTATAGTGTTTATGGGATCAGCCGATTTCGGAATCCCTGCTCTGGAATGCCTCCTGACGAAACATTCAATCGTTGGCATTGTAAGCACTCCGGCTAAGCCTAAGGGAAGAGGGCTCAAGCTCGCTGACTCACCAATAACTTGTTTTGCAAAGCAGAAGGGTCTTGAGCCTATAATTACTCCGCAAAACCTCAAAAGCCCCGAATTGCCCTCTATCCTGGCGGACCTGAGGGCTGATATTTTCGTTGTGGTGGCTTTCAGGATTCTGCCCAGGTCTATCTTCTCTATTCCTCCGCTTGGCACTGTTAACATCCATGCATCACTGCTTCCTGAATTCCGGGGCCCGGCTCCAATCCAACGTGCGATTGAGGCGGGGAGAACTGAAACTGGTGTGACAATCTTCAGAATAGAGGAAGGGGTAGACACCGGGGAGATAATACTTCAGAAGAAAACTCCTATCGGTCCGGAGGAAACAACACCGGAACTCTATAATCGTTTAAGCCTGCTTGGAGCTGATGCGCTTATGGAAGCATTGGATATGCTCAGTGAGGGAAAACTGGTTACTACTGTTCCGCAGGACCACTCATTGGCATCAAAAGCCCCTAAGCTCTCAAAAGAAGAAGCTTTGATCCACTGGCAACTATCAAGTGATCAGATCTTCAACAAAATCCGCGCATTTAAACCTTTCCCCGGGACTTTTTCGATGTTAGATGGTAAGCGGCTTGGAATCGAATGGGCAAAGAGCATAGACAGTCACAGTAGCGGTGCAAAACCAGGCAGTGTTGTGTCTGTTTCCCGGGATTTTTTCGATGTGCAATGTGGAAGCGGGATTCTAAGAATACTGACAGTGAAACCTGAAGGACGGAAGATAATGAGTGTACATGATTTTCTTTTGAGTTCTAACCTTAAAGAAGGAGATATTCTGCTGTGAACAAACCACGGCATCGATATACCGAAAAGAGCACGGTCAATTCCCGTCAACTGGCATTACGGTTACTCACCGATTTCGACAAAAATCCCGGGAATCTCGATCGGATAATAGACAAAGGACTCGCCAATGTTCATCTTGACCACAGGGACAGGCGGTTTGTTTTTGAGATGGTTTACGGGGTAATTCGCCGCAGAATGACCCTTGACCATGCGATGGATCAGTATGTAACTGAGAAAATAAAGGATGATACTTTAAAGCGGATACTTCGTATCGGTATTTACCAGCTAATCTACATGCAGAAGGTCCCCGATCATGCAGCGGTTAATGAGACTGTGAAGCTCACAAGAGTTGATTCCCGCACAGAGCATTTTTCGGGAATTGTAAATGCGGTGATGAGAGCGCTGATTAACAACAAGAAAACAATCACATTGCCTGATCCGCAGAGGGACCTTGTTGAGCGGCTCTCAGTGGAGTTTTCTCATCCACGGTGGATGATCGAGCGATGGTTGAAGAAACTTGGGCTTTCAAAAACCAAGAAGCTGCTGAGTTTCAATAACGAAAGACCGGATATTTTTCTCAGGCGAAAACTCAGGGATATTTCCCGTCAGCAGTTTGAATCCGATGTGCGTACAATTTCTGAACCTGCCGCCGGCTATCTCAACCTTTACTATAAGCTAAAAAAGACACTACTTCCTGAAAGTATAAGGATGATTCAGCAGGGGATGTGTGTTGTTCAGGCTCCATCATCGGGATGGGTTGTGGCGCTTCTTGATGTAAAGAAAGGGGAGCATCTGCTGGATATGTGCTCGGCTCCCGGGGGAAAAACAGCACTTATCTCAGAGCTGACAGGCGAAACCGGAACAGTTGTCGCCTGTGAATTGAGGAAGGCTCGTCTGATGAGTGTTGTGGAGATGGTGAGGCGGATGGATTTGAATAATGTTTATCCGCTGGTTTGTGATGGTGAGAATCTTCCGTTTATGGGTGCTTTTGATAAGGTATTGCTCGATGCACCCTGCAGCGGCACCGGAGTCCTGCACAGACATCCTGAAGCCCGCTGGGTAAAAAATCCTGAAGATATTGAAAAGCTTGCAGGAGCCCAGAGCAGGCTTCTCCACTCTGCCGCTTCAGTTGTGGCTCCGGGTGGAATCCTTGTCTACTCCACATGCTCTCTTGAACCTGAGGAGAATGAACTTCAAGTGGAAGCGTTTCTCAGGAGTCATCCCGATTTTGTTCTTGACAGAAATCCAGATGTGATTCCGGATAAATTTATCGATGATAACGGATACCTCAGGATAAATCCTTATGAGCACGGGATGGACGGGATGTTCGGGGCAAGGTTGAGAAGATTGGAACAGTAAAGGCGGGGGAGTGAGAGAGTAATGTTTCCTGTAACTTTACTTTATTAAAACAGAAACAGAATAATAAGAACGACTTAGAGTTTGGCTTCTCACTCCAGTTGCCGTTTAAGATCATAAAAAGCATTCTTTAACTCCTCAAACTCCAGGCGAAGCTCAGAGAGGTTATTTTCCAGTTCAAAGATCCTGTCTTCCGATTGTAAATGCTGCTCCGGGGTTCTCTTTTCTACTTCCGCGTACTGTTCAAGATCGGGCATGCCGGAGAACAGGTGAGTGTATCTTGTGTCTTTCTGTCCTTTAAGCCGCGGGAGTTCAACCACAAAGGGACCATCTTCCCGACTTATCAAGCCATTCAGTGTTTCGAGAACCTCCTCTAATGAGGAGAAGTTATATAGTCTTTCTGTACGGGTACGGAGTTCACCCGGTGTCTGAGGACCTCTCAGGAGAAGCACATCGATAATTGCAGTCTCCTGTGGTGAAAATGTGAATAGACTTCTGATATTATGCTCATATTTAGGGACCCTGCCTGTAGATGATTTCAACTGCCAGACAAGTCTCTTGCTTTTCATGGTATCAATTGCTTCCAGAATATCCTTCTCCTCAAGGTTCATCACCGGATCTCTGCTTGATTTCTGATTGCATGCAGAAAGCAGGGCATTCAGGCTTAATGGGTAGTATTCAGGGGTGGTAATCTCTTTTTCGATAAGGGAGCCAAGAATACGGGCCTCAACTGGTGAAAGATTCATATCCATGGGGTAGTTACCTGCTCCTTTTTTCCGATGGGATTTGTTTGTGAATTCCGGTTTGGTGAGTTTAAAGAGTTTAAATAATATTTTGGAGAAACGGAGTCAATCCAGAGATGTTTTTCAATCCTCCTGAATCGTGAAAAGAAAGGTGCATTCTACTTTTTGTCCTACAATCGGGGTCGGAATCGGAATCAAAATGCCACTTGTCTCTCTTATGTATATTGGTTTTCATGAAAAGAAAACGGCTGCAATCTCCGCATGATCGTTTTTTCAAAGTAATGTTCAGTAAAACCG
>DAOTAZ010000284.1:0-4980 GCA_035382965.1 Chitinispirillaceae bacterium
CCTCCGCCTCCCAGTATCATATTCATAACGGATACTGCATAGTAATCAGGATGAGGGCGTTTGAACAGAGGAAGACCCAGACGTACATAAGCCTGAGAGATCTTTTTGTTCACAAGCAGACACTTAACAGATGGCTTTACCTCAATGGTTGGAAACACTGATTCGCTTTTCTTTGCGGATTTAGGAAAAGCAGATTCGAGATTTTTAACAAGAGTGTCTTTCTTAAAACTGCCGGCGGCTGAGAAGATTATGTTTGCGGGATAGATTATCTTTTCGTGCAGCTTTACAAGGTCATCTCTGGTAATGCTCTTTACCGATTTCGCTGTTGCCATTCTGGATGATTCTTCTCCGGGGTACATCACTTTTTTATACGCAGCATTCAGTGTCGGAGCAGGGTTGTCAAAACGGTGTAAAATGGCTTCCAGAAAAATCTTTCTCTCTTTTTCCAGTTTTTTTTCCTCGAATGCAGGATGAAAGAGAATCTGTTCAAGAATATCCAGAGCCTCTTTTGTGTATTCAGAAAGGAAGGAGGCGCTGAAGGTGAACTGTGTTTCACTTGCTGAGAGATTAAATTTCATTGCCATAAGACCGATCAGTTCATCCAGTGTATCAGCAGGGTACTTTTTTGTACCTCCCGAACGCATCAGTGTTGCCAGAAGAGAAGAAAGACCCTCTTTCCCTGCTGGATCGTTAAGTGATCCATACCTGACAAACCCTGAAATCTGAACGAGGGGTAAAAGTGAGTCTTCTGCGATATAAGCTATCATGCCATTTCCCATCTGCAGACGATATGGTTCACCGGATGGGATGCTCCAGTTAAGTGAATCATATTTCAGCCCTGAGGGATGAGATGGAATCATGGAGCTCTTCTGAGCGGAAACGGAAAATGCCAGAAGGAGTACTATAAACAGAAAAATGTTTTTTTTATTACTGAATCTCATTCTCAGAAATCCTCTCTTTGTCGTTATTTCTTTACCGGCTGATTCTTGACTGGTTCTTTGGTTTTAACCGGCAGCAACCGTCCTATGGTCATCTTTTCTGGATCGAGCCATTTCTTCGCAGCATCGGGAATCTCATCGGGTTTAAGTGCGGCGATTTTTTCCGGGTAGGTGAGGAGATCTCTCCAGCTTCTTAGCCGTTCAAAGTATGCCAGACGGTCCGAGATACCCTCAAGACTCTTCAACCCGCTGACAAATGACATCCTGATCTCATTTGTAATTCTCATCATCTCTTTGCCGCTTGGCTTCTCATTCGCTATTTTCCTTAATTCCTCGATTATTATCTGTTCCACCTTTTCAGGATCTGCATCATTTTTAAGTTCCGCCCACACATGGAATTCGCCATCCTGAATCCTGAAATTATTCTGTGCGCCCGCATTGGTGCAGAGGCCCTCTTTATCAACCAGTCGTCTGTAAAGCCGGCCGCTGCGGCCTGAGAAGATTCCCTCAACAATATCAAGCTTGTAAAGATCATCATTGGGATATCCCGGGGTGTGGAAAAGCATGTCGATACGGGGTTCTCCCTGTTCATGCATGGTAAATCTGGTTACACCGACAGGTTCGGGTTCTCTTGTTACAACCTCCTGCTTTGGGACTGATGCTCTGGGAATCGTCCCGAAATAGGTTTTTATATCCTTCATAGCCTTTTTACTGTCGATATTTCCCACCAGCACCAGCAGTGCGTTATCAGGAGTGTAATAACGCCGCACATGGCTTTCCATTTTCTCACGTGTATACGACTGAATATCAGACATCCAGCCAATTGTGGGATTGCGGTAGGGATGGGCAACGTAGAAGAGAGAGTTGAGTCTTTCCCAGTAGCGGTTTACAGGACGGTTATCGTATCTCATTCTGCGCTCTTCGGCAATTACGTCCCGTTCACTGTAGAATTCACGCAGCACCGGATTTCTCATCCTGTCAGCCTCGATCCAGTAAAACAGCTCTACTTTGTTTTTCGGCAGGGTAACTATATAGGCTGTCATGTCATCGGAGGTCCATGCGTTAAGACTGGTTCCGCCGTTATTCTGGTACAGCTCCCATATTTCATCTTTCTTTATATAATTTCTCTGTTTTTCTAGAAGGCTGAAAATGCCTGCGCGATAATGCTGTATCAGGGAGTCGGATTGTTCTCTGTTAAGCAATTTCTCTTTTTCCATCTTTTCAGCAAGAGAATCGATGGAACGCATGATAGGGATTTCTTTCTGATAATTTTTCGTTCCGAGTCTTTTTGTACCCTTAAACATCATGTGCTCATACATATGGGACAGGCCGGTTGTCCCCGGACCTTCATACATCGACCCTACAAAGTAGTAGAGTCTGCATGAAACTACTGCGACATTTGTGTCCGGAACGATGATAACTCTCAGGCCGTTTCCCAGTGTGTCATATTGGACCGGTATCTGGAGGTCGTTTGCGGCTGCCGCTGAAAAGAGGGAAAGCAGCATTACAGAAAAAAGAATTCTCATGACGTTTTTATCTCCAGGTTATGATTGAAAGTTCAATCAAAGTACGTTATGGGTGTTGAAGAATTGCCAAATCAAGGAAATATACATATTGTACGGCAGAATTTCAGGATACAACTCTTTCCATCAGGATTTCACCGATCTCCTTATCCTCAAGGGTTACGGGATTGTTTTTATTGCCGCTTTCCCGGATTATTCTGTCCAGATCTGCGGTAGTGATTCCATATTCGGAAAGTAATGGTATCTCTAGCCTGCTGGTGAGAGCACTGAGTTCTCTGCACAGCAGATCAAGCCCACTTTTTGCATCTGACTTTGTGTCACCTGAGAGGAAAAATCCTGCACGGGCATACTTTTTCAGTGCAGTTGATTCCGGATCGGTGGATTGAAGCTTTTCGATGTTTTTCTTTGTAGCACTGTAAAGGAGGGCTCCGCAGATTACCCCATGGGGAACAGGGAAGAATCCACCAACGGCGGAGGCGATTCCATGAATTACCCCCAGGCCCGCATTTGCCAGGGTGATACCAGAAACCATCGATGCATATGCCAGGGCGGATCTCACTTTAATATTCTCTCCATCTCCAGAAGCAGCCAGAAGAAGATTATCTCTGATAAGGGGGAGTGCGCTTTCCACCAGTGCATCTGTAAATGGAGATGCCTTGGGGGACACGTAAGATTCCAGAAGCTGAGTCAGAGCATCCAGGCCGCATGCTGCGGTAATACGGGGTGGACAGAAGATAGTGAGTTCCGGATCAACTATTGCCACATCAGGAACGAAATTAGGGTGACGCAGTGATCGTTTGAAGCCCTCAGTACCTGTACGGCTCAGTACCGCATTGGCGCTTGCTTCACTTCCTGTTCCGGATGTCGTAGGGATGGCAATAAATGGGATCTTGGTTCCGGGATGTGTTTTAGTACCAACGATCTCCAGGTAATCAGTAACTTTTTCTCCGATGGTAAGCATTGCAGAAACAGCTTTCCCTGCATCAATTACGCTTCCTCCGCCGATAGCGATTACCAGGTCTATTTCTCTTTTGAGGTTTTTTGAAACCAGATCATCGACTATCTCAGGTGAGGGTTCTCCTGAGAACTGATATTCAGTGATTTCAATGCCGGATTGTTCAATCTGAGCCAGGAGTTTCTCTTTTTCTCCGGATTCACTCAGAGATCGTGCTCCGCTTATAACCAAAGCGTTTTTTCCGAATGCACGGGCAACAGAGCCCAGTTTTGATCTCTGGCCGGGTCCGAAAAGTATTTGTGGAGTACGGTAGAACTGGAAATTTGGAAGTATCATTGTTTTCTGCCGGATTGTAAAGGGTTTTCAGGGACGTATTGCTTTGTATTTTACAGCTTTCCTTGGTTCTGCCATCCAGTCTGCAACCGCGTCACGCCATGCCAGATAGTGTGCGGTTTTTTTATGCGCTGCAGCGGAGTCCTCTGAATCGTATGCTTCGTAAAGAAGAAATGAGGCAGGATCATCAGAACTCTGGAGTACATCAAAGCGCATATTCCCAGGTTCTTTTATGGATTCCTGGTGATTTTTCACGGTTTCTTCGATAAAATCTTTTATATGCTCGGGTTTTACCTGTACAAATACCGTTGCAACTACCATATACTCTCCTTTGGGGGATTTTTGTATTTAGAGTTTCCGGAGATTGATAAGAACTGAAAAAATTAAGATAAATAATAAAGTCCTGATCCCCCAAGGAAAATTAGGAGAAAAGGCTTTCTATTCTTATATTTATCTTTTGCCGGATGAGAGTGTCCCAGTGTCAATGGAACAGGCATTATGAAACAGTTTAAATTAGCGATCTGTCAGTTGACCCCCGGGTATGACCGGTCAGAGAACATAATCCGGGCTTCATCGATGATAAAAGAAGCTGCTGTGAGGGGGGCCTCTCTTGCTGTTTTGCCTGAGATGTTTTATTACCCCTTTGAAGTGCAATCTCTCAGGGAGGCCGCTGATGAATGGGAAGGGACTCTGGACCAACTCAAAGAGGCTTCTGTAAAAGAGGGAATTTTCCTTTGTACAGGATCGATTGCCTGCAGAGAGGGAGAGCACATTTATAACAGATCATTTCTGATAGATCCTTCAGGAAAGGAACTCTTATCTTACAGTAAATGCCACCTCTTCGATGTGGATTTCAGAGGGCTGAAAGTCCGGGAATCTGAAGTGTTTACTCCAGGAGACAGAGTGGAAGTTGCCAATACCAGCCTGGGATGCATTGGGATTCTGATTTGCTATGATATCCGTTTTCCGGAGATGGCCAGGCTTTCCGCCATGAAGGGGGCGGAAATGCTCCTGGTGCCTGCGGCTTTTAACAATATTACCGGGCCTGCTCACTGGCATATAACCATGCGCAGCAGGGCTGTAGAGAATCAGGTTTTTCTGGCAGCTATTTCGCAAGGGCAAAACATCAACTCCTCATACAAGGCTTATGGCCATTCCATGGTAGTATCACCATGGGGGGATATTTTGGTGGAAGGTGGCTCAGGAGATGAGTTATTAATTGCGGACATCG
>DAOTAZ010000285.1:0-4974 GCA_035382965.1 Chitinispirillaceae bacterium
ATGGAAAATAAAAAAGAAAAATCATCCGGGATATTTTCTTCAGCCTGGTTTTCCCTCAGAGGCCGGTATCTGTCTCCCTGGGAATTCCGTGTGAGGCTTCTGGTCTCTTTTTTACTTACCATTGCGGTGCTTATTCTCAGCCCTGCTTTATCAGAACTGTTTCCATCCCTGAGACTGTCATTTACAGGGGACATCTGGGTATTGCTTTTTGCCTCACTCCTTCTTTTTGTTCTGGGATTTCTTGTCATTTTTAAAGGTACAGTAGCTGAACTCAAGTCCAGGAAGCCAGGGATGATGGTTCTTTACCTGCTGGCGATTTCCGCTCTTTTTGTTTACAGTGTTATCGTTTTATTTAAGACGCCTGAAATTTCGCTTTTCTGGGAGATGGCGATTCTGATCGACATTTTTCTTGTCAGTGAGCGGGTAATTGATCCTCTTCCTTTGACTGCCCGGAGAGAGGAATCCCGGATTGGTGTTTATTGGTTATCTGACCTGAGTTCATCACTGCTGACAATCGTAACGGTTTTTATCGCGGTGCTGAGCTTTATTACCTGGTATGTTATTTTCAGGAGCGATTTCTCCTTTGGTTTTCAGAGGGCTGTATCGGTTCTGGTAATAGTTTCACCTCAGGCATTCAGTTTATCTGCACTGCTTGTGATGACAATCTGCAGTACGAGACTTGCGGGCAGGGGGATAATGGTGGTAAGCAGTGAGGCACTGGAGCGTGCCCGCAGAATTGGAGCGGTTGTGTTTTCTAAAACCGGAGTTCTTACAGAGGGAAGATACGGGGTAGCTGATATAGAGATATTCATTCCAGGGATGAGCAGGGATGATCTGGTCAAGTATGCAGCCAGTGTTGAGGTCCACTCGAAGCATCCTGTGGCCCGGGGGGTAGTGGAGTTTGCGGGTGATGTTTTTCCTGTAACCGATTACCGTCACATACCTGGCAGGGGAGCCATGGCGAAAGTGCAGAACAGGCAGGTGCATGTTGTAACCTCCTCTTATCTCTCAGAGCACAACATCCACTTTGATATGAACCGGCTCCAAAGGATGAAGCAGGGAGGGAGGACTGTGCTTTATGTACTTATTGAAAAAGAGGTTTACGGGGCTATTATTCTCTCCGATGTTATACGTGCTCAGTCAAGAGCAGCAGTGAGCAGCCTGAAGGCGATGGGGGTAAAGACATTTGGTTTGACTGCGGACAGCCGTTCGGTGATGTCTTTTGTTTCCGGTGAGCTTCATCTTGACGGGTATTTTGCTGATGTTCCTCCGGGAGAGAAGGTATCGAAAATACAGGAGGTGCAATACGGAGGGATCATTACTGCGATGATGGGAAAGGCGCCGGAAGATGCGGAGCCGCTTGAACGGGCTGATATCAGTTGCCCGGCGGGTACTCAGGGATATGAGGTCTCAACCAGGGCAGATATTGCTCTTACCAACATAAATCCACTCGATATGGTGACCATAATAAAGGCTTCAAAGGCACTTCGCAGGAAGATACTGATGAATCTGGGGTGGAGTTTTTTCTTTAATGTGCTTGCTTTGCTGTTTGCTTCAGGGGCAATTCCCGCAGGGGTACACATTAACCCTGTTGCGGCCTCACTTCTGATGGTGCTTAGTGTCCTGATTGTAATTCTCAATTCCCGAAGACTTGAGATCAACTGAGAGATCTATCTTTGAAACACCTGAATAACAAACAGTGCCAGCAGGATCAGAGCGAGAAGTGCACCGGCTATTCTCAGAACAATTTCAGCCACTCTGGTGCTGGAATTATTCCTGCGGGTATAACAATCTGTTGAAATCCGCTGTTTAGGGTTTTGCTCATTCTGGGGTGGACCAGATTTTTTCTCCGGTGGGTTATTAGAGAGAATTTCTCTGAGGCCATTCTCAAATTCATCTTCATTATTCATTATGATAGTGTCCTTTGCTTATTGATCAGTTAATGTCCGGAGCAGGCTGATTTTAAAATTTAATAATTTAACAATAGTATAAGGCTGGAAAATGAGAGTTTTACGCGGATTATTGGGAGAGAGCCAGGCTGTTGTGGCTTATATTTTTTAAACTCAATATTGCAGATCGGAATTCGTAGAGCTATGAATGCAATTATCTGATGTGCTTTCAGGTACATTTTGAGTGAAACCAGTGAAATATTTTTTTTTAGCCTTGACCTTAAAAACAAGTTTTGGTTATTTTACCTTTCTTAGGTAACATAATAATCTGTAACAAAATACTGAAATAAGGGATGTATCCAGAATCGGTATCCTGTCAAAAAAAAGTAGACCTTCATATCCATACTGTTCATTCTGACGGTACAAGTACTGTCAAAGAGATAGTGGAAGTTGCACACCTCCAGGGGTTGAAGGCTATTTCCATTACGGACCATGACTGCACAGATGCCTACCCGTTAGCGCAGGAACTGGGTGCGGAGGTCGGTATTGAGGTTATTCCCGGAGTTGAGCTTTCAAGCGAAGTCGAAGGAACCGATATTCATATTCTTGGTTATTACATCAATCCCGAAAATCCTGCCTTCAGCCGCAAACTCAAAGAGATGAAAGATGCCCGGTATGTGCGTGCCAAGAAGATTGTGGCCAATCTCAATAAACAGGGCATCGATCTGAGATTTGACACTGTTCTCAGTATTGCCGGAGTGGGTGCGATCGGGCGGCCGCATATAGCATCGGCGATGCTCAAGGAGGAACTGGTTTATTCCTTTCGTGAGGCATTTGACAAATATATCGGCTATGGTCTTCCTGCTTATGTTGAAAAGCTCAAGATGAGTCCCAAGGATGTTTTTGATTTGATCAGGAATGCAGGGGGTATTCCTGTGCTGGCTCATCCAGGGGTCACGCAGGTTGATGAACGGATTCCGGAATTTGTGCGTGACGGGTTGATGGGAATCGAGGTTTTTCACACAGAGCATCCCTCCTGTGCTGAACGTCACTACATGCGAATTGCAAAAAAGTACAATCTTGCCTTTACCGGTGGCTCTGATTTTCACAACAACAATCATAACAAATCTGAACTTGGATCACCTTCGGTTCCGTATCAAACGGTTAACAGTTTGAAAGAGAAACTGGGCATACCGGTTCAAGAGGTATAAATGACCATAGTACCTGTTATTCTGGCGGGCGGAATCGGGGAGCGTTTCTGGCCTCTTAGCAGATCATCGATGCCAAAGCAGATGCTGCGGCTTGTGGGGAACAGGACCATGGCTGAGGAGACTCTCTCCAGGGTTCATTCACTCTGTTCCTGTGATGCTTTACCACTGATTATTACAAGCAAAGCAATTGCCGGAAAGCTCAAAAAGGCCATTTCGCAGAGACGCAAGTACAATCTGATAGTCGAGCCAAAGGGAAAAAACACTGCTCCTGCGGTTGCGCTTGCTGCCGCCTGGATTGAGAAAAGATATGGTGATTCGGTGATGATGGTTCTTTCAGCAGATCATCATATCTATCCTGTAAAAGAATTTGTCCGGGCTTCCAGATATGCAATTGAGTTGGCTCAGAGCTTAAATTCTCTTGTGGTTTTCGGCATTAGACCATCGAGACCCGAAACAGGCTATGGTTATATCCAGCTTGGAGAGCAAACCGGCTCATCAGGAGCCATTCAGGGATTCAAGGTTAAGCAATTTGTGGAAAAACCATCGGCAAAGAAAGCCTGTAAGTACCTGGAATCCGGAAAGTACATGTGGAACAGCGGCATGTTCGTATGGAGGACATCGGTGATTTTACAGGAGTTCCGTACTCACATGCCCGGGATTTACAAGGCAGTTCAGGCGCTCTCCAGGAAGGGTTTTACAAAGGCAGCGCTTGAGAAGTTTTACGATGAGTGTGAGAAGGAATCCATCGATTACGGAATTCTGGAAAAGTCTTCAAATGTAAATGCGGTTGTAGGTCAGTTCGGGTGGGATGATATTGGTTCCTGGGAGTCTCTCTGCCGTCTTCATGGACAGGACAGCAGAGGAACTACGGTTACAGGTAAAAAGATCTTTCACAAGGAAAACCGCAATTCAATAATAGTCAACAAGTCCTCTCTTTCCGTTGCTGCGATCGGTGCAAGTGATACTGTACTGGTGGTTACGGATGATACAGTGCTTCTCATTGACCGGTCCAGGGTAGGTGATTTAAAGCGTTATCTGGCAGAGATGAAAAAAGAGGGTAGTCTTCCCCCGAATCTTTTTTAGCCTCAATAGCTGCTGTTCTCGCAATTATTTGGTAGCGTCTAGTAAATTCCAGTATAAGGGTTTGTTTACCTTACAGGTTAAATTGTGGCTTAATTTGTAAGTCATTAAATTACCTCTTAGATGAAATCATGGCTTAAGCCGTTAAGTCAATAACTCATCCCTGAGGTAAGAACTAAACGAGAATTGGAATCATTTATTCATTATAATTACACACTATGAGATCACCATCTGTAATGATAATAGCGGGCGATATTTCCGGTGATGTACATGCCTCAGGTGTAGTCAGAGAGCTTCGGTCTGATTTTCCGGGTGTGAATCTCTGGGGGATTGGGGGGCCAAAGATGCAGGCAGAGGGTTTTTCGGCTCTTCTGCCGTTTGAACCGTTCAACAGGATGGGTTTTCTTGAGGTGATCTCTCATCTGCCCTTTTTTCTCAGTGCGAAAAAGCTGGTTATAGATGAGATGAAAAGAAGGAGACCGGATTGTCTGATTCTGGTTGACTATCCCGGATTCAACATGCCTGTCATGAAAGCTGCTCACAGTCTGGGGATCCCGGTATTATGGTATATAGCTCCGATGGTGTGGGCCTGGAAGAGGAAGAGGGCGGAAGTGCTCGGTAAACTGGCTGCGCATATCGCCTGCATCTTTCCCTTCGAGGTCCAGTATTTTACCCCTTTCACCAGCAGCGTGAGCTTTGTTGGGAATCCTTTGATGGAGTCGGTATCTGAAATTTCAGGTAAAAAGGATAGCCTCGATGAGGGGGAGATCGATCTGGCGATAGTACCCGGGAGC
>DAOTAZ010000286.1:0-4958 GCA_035382965.1 Chitinispirillaceae bacterium
TTCTGAGTCCGAGAAGAAAAAGCACAAGAGAAAACAACATCAGTGCTGTGATCGGCACATCCCACATCACATTATGGCTGTTTACAAGCAAAGACGGAGAAACCGTCCACAGAAGAGCGCCTGCTGATTGATAACCAGGCGAAAAAAACATTCCCAGAAAAATCCAGACAGAAACAATGGCCAGAACATAAAACACAAACAAAACTGTATGAAAAACCCATTCCCGGTCACCAAAGAGAACAATGCTGCCGGCAAGAATTGCAGGAAGAAGGGGGGGATGGCCGCAGCGGAAAAACACACTCGTTTCAGGCATTTTGGTTTTATCGTGCAGTACCATGTGGTGCCCGTAATCACCCAGAGGAGGATCGACAGGATTTTCGATTATCTGACGGGCTGTATGCACCAGCATGTCAGCATCTATATGCAGAGCCTTATTTGCAAACGGGAAATAACACAGGATTGCGACACCCAGAATCAGAAATACTTGAGGCAGAGGTCGCTGAAGATATGGTTTTTCCTTCATCAATCCAGAGTATACAGGAAAAGAAAATCCCTGTCGATCAAAAAATACCAGGGGTTCTCCCCTGAACCATATTGTCTCAGTGAGGTAAAATGGTTGTAAAAATGCCTGATTGCGGGATATATATAATGAAAAACACTTTACTACAGACCGCTGGGAAGGTATTATTTTGAGCTAAGACAGCTTTGTTCAGAATTTATCCAATCCGGCTGCTGATGAGTCAAATAAAAGCATACATCTTCCTGATATGTATCTTTACCTCCCTTCTCCCTGCACAAACCTTTGAGGTGCGCTCAATTACAGGCAACGCAAAGGTGCAGAAACCTGATAAAAGGGATTGGGAAAAGATCTCAAGCGGGTCAAAGCTATCAGACAATGACCTTGTGGAGACTTTTTTCCAGACAAGGCTTATCCTGACTTTTGGAAATAATCAGGTGATTTTAGGGTCAAACTCCAGGGTTCTTCTGAATATTTCGACAACAAACCAGCAGGATTCTCTTTTAAATGTTAATTTGACTCTCTTTGGCGGCGCAATTTACACAAAAACCGTGTCAGGGTGCCATACGGTAATTTACACGGCAAACGCAGTTTGTGAAATGGACAGCGGCTCGGTTTCCACGGTTGCGGATATTAAAACCGGAGAAACCGGATTCCACTCTCTCAGCGGTCCGGTTTACGTAAGAAATATCGCTCATCAGAAAGGCATAGAGCTGCATCCGGGAATGACTACGATGGTCCTGCCCAGTAAAGAGCCTGCGGTTCCGCTCTATATTACCCATCGTCATGCAGCACTTCTCAAATCCCTGTTTGGTGATGAGTATATTGAAAATGAGATGGAGGCGATGAAAATCGAGCCCACAGAGGATTACGGGAGCGGAAGCCATCTCACCCCCTCACAGACCCTCTCGCCTGAATCGAACAAACCTTCAGATCAGGAGATGCCTAAAAACCAGTTCAGCCTTGATAGAATTTACGGAATCATACTTGAAAGTCAAAAAAGTGAGACCAGGTTTTATGCCCCGTTGCAACGGCCAGTTTATGCCGCATTAAATAAACTGATCCTTTCAACAGGCGCTGATATCGGTTTTTACGATGGAAAGAGGTATCCCGCTTTTTCAATCCAGCCATCCCTGAACCTGCCGGTATTTTCACTTGGCCTCAGATTAAGATTTGCTGAAGATTACCGGGACAGGATAAATTACGGCTTTAAGTCCAGGGCAGGATTGCTCGATAAACTGGAGCATATACTTATCGGTAAAGATTCTACATATATCTATGCAGGCTCGATCAGGAATTATACTCTCGGTCACGGGCTGATAGTCAATGACTTCACAAATGAGGATCCCCGGGAGATATTTCATCCAATAGGAGTAAAGGGTCAGGTACAATTCTCCGAAATCGGCATTAAAGCCTTTTTATCAGATGTCACTAATCCACAGATCGGCGGAATTTACTTCAGCATGGAACCATCCATGTATTCCCTGGGCCTGGGATACTATTTTGACCTGAATCAGCACAAAAACCGTGACAATTCAGGAAACTTCAGGTACTTTAAACAACCCTCATCAGGCACGACACTGATTCCTGATCCGCAGGAAGACATTTCCAATGCCCATATTTATGAATTCGACTTTTCTTCCGATATTATCTCCAATCACAAGATGAAGCTCAGGCTCTCTTTTGAACTGGCTCAGAAGCTTCAGCCGCAAAATGATGGACTGATATTGAGAATGCCGACCGTATACTGCAGCTTTAACAGGACAGGACTTGGGTTGAGCTTTATCGGTGAGACCGGAAGACTTATGTCCCATCAGTTTGACTCACATTACCTCCTTAACCGTTACCGCATCAAAAGCGCATCCACATCTGATACCCTTATAACCCAGAATAATTATCTGTCAAACGACAGACGGGCCATGGGCTTTCAAATGTCTTTTAACTCCAATCCTTTTAAAGGCATAGATATAGATTTTAAATATAGACAGGATTTTCTGGGAAAGCATCAGATCAGATTGATTCAGACAGACTCAACCGGAGACAGCAGTATCGATGTTTCAGGTGATTTTTCATACAAACTGATGTGCAGATTTAATAATGAACTGATACCGTTTCTGAAATACGGAGATTTGTATATTCAGCAGTTCCATGGGAAAACCCTGCCTGCAGGAGGAAAGCTGATATATTCATGGGGCACTGAATTCGGAGGATATCTTTTGACAAAACCGCTTTTCCTCAATACTGCTGTTGAAGCAGGAGTAAAAGCGCTCTTTATGGATAACATTGACAATTTAAACAACGCCGCAGAACCGGAAGATATGCTTTGGGAGTTTTATGCCGGTCTGCAGATTGGTTTCTTATGAGAATCGACAGTGAAAAAGATTATCTAGATGCCCTTATTGCCTGTGCGCTGCGGGAAGATCTCGATGAAATAGGCGATGTAACATCGGAAGCCATTTTTTCCGACAGTGATCTGGCAGAAGCTGTTATTAAATGCAAATCACATGGCGTTCTTTCGGGTATTTATCTGATAGAGCCTCTTTTTCAAAAGATTGACAATAGGATAAAAATTGAGGTATGCTGCAATGATGGTGATGAGGCCGCACCGGGGAAGGTGATCTGCATCTTACATGGTCCGGTAAAGGGGATTCTGGCAGGCGAACGGATCATACTGAATTTTTTACAGAGATTAAGCGGAATTGCCACAGTCACTTCCCAGTATGTAAAGGCTATCGAGCATACCGGTACAAAACTGCTTGATACGAGAAAAACCACCCCTACCCTGAGATTCCTTGAGAAGAAAGCTGTTTTGCACGGTGGCGGACTCAATCATCGCTTCGGACTCTTTGATATGATCCTTATCAAGGATACTCATGTTAAGCAATGTGGTGGTCCGGCAAATGCTCTGAAAAAGGCGTTAGATTTCAGGTCAGATAAAAAAGACCTTAAAATAGAGGTGGAAGTCCAGTCTTTTGAGGAATTTCTTGAAGCAGCACAGTATATGCCCGACAGGATTATGCTTGATAATATGTCACTTGCAGATATGAAGGCATGCGTGGAACATATCAGGAAAACTGGTACTGAAATAGAGCTGGAAGCAAGCGGGAATATTACGCTGTCAAATATTGCCTCAGTTGCCGCTACAGGGGTCGATTTCATCTCGTCAGGAGCTATCACCCACAGTGCACCGGCTCTTGACATTCATCTGGTGATCAAGCAGGCAGGATGAAACCCGACTGTCTCAACGGACTTCCATTTGTCCGGAAATTTATACATCTCGAGAACATCGATTCAACAAACCTCTTTGGCCGTTCTTTAGAGGACATTCCCGAATCAGGGATTACAGTGATTCAGGCGGACAACCAGAGCTCCGGACGTGGAAGGCTTGGAAACTCCTTTTTCTCATCTCATTCCGGCGGTCTCTGGGTCAGTATCATTGCGCCAATTTCAGACCTGAGCAGACACTTTCAGTTCAACAGGGCAATTTCACTTGCCATACACGATTCTATTTTGGAACTATTTCCGGATTCTCCATTGGCAATCAAGTGGCCCAATGATATTTACTGGGCAGAGAGGAAAATCTGCGGAATTCTACTGGAAAATCATCTGTTTCATCCTGAATTCCTGGTAATTGGTTTTGGTATAAATGTAAATATCAAAGCCTGCGATTTTCCGCCTGAGATCAAAGACAGGGCAACTTCGGTTCTTATCGAAACCGGACAAACCATCTCCAGAACCCTACTCCTGCGCTCTATTCTGGAAAACTTTCATATCAACCTTTCCGCCGACCAGATATCTCTTCACATCAGATACCTGGATCATCTGTACAGAAAAAGTTCGGAGGTTGAGATTGGAGAGGTCAGGGGGGTGCTGCATTCTGTGGAAGCAGATGGGAGGCTGTGTATACGGCGTGATAGTGATTATATTTATGTCGGTTCCGGGACACTGAACTTTCTCTGAATAAAGAGCAATGGCATACACAATCGCGATCGATATCGGAAATACAAGAACCCATCTTGGGTTGATAGACCCTGAAAAGCTGCAGTGCATGAGCAGACGGGATTTTCCCTCTTCAGAAATTGAACACCAATTGCTTCCTTCCGTGCACTCACTTAAAGAGCAAGGCCATGGTGATATCGGGCGGATCGTTCTTGCAGGCGGGATAAGAAAAGCCAGGGAATGGTCAGCCGGAATGCTGCGGAAAACCTTTGGAGATGTTATCGAGTTCAAATATAATCCGGAACTGCCGGTAAAGTTTGACTATGAAAATATAAACTGTCTGGGAACAGACAGAATTGCCCACGCGCTTTATGGAAATGCTGTCTTTCCAGACAAAAACCTTGTTCTTATAAGTACAGGAACGGCCATAACAGTGGATCTTCTGGTTGATCATGAATTCAAGGGCGGAACGATCCTTCCTGGAATCCTGATGCAATTGCAA
>DAOTAZ010000287.1:0-4946 GCA_035382965.1 Chitinispirillaceae bacterium
ATTGAGATCAAACCGGCCATTGATCAGGTCGATGACCTCATAGAGCTGCTCAGAGTCACAGTGGAACGCGGAGAGAGGGTACTTATTACTACCCTTACCAAAAAAATGGCCGAAGACCTCACCGAATATCTGGAAAGCCTCGACTTCCAGGTCCGTTACCTGCACTCCGACATAGATACACTGGAACGCACAGATATTCTGCGGGACCTCAGAAGGGGTGTTTTTGATATTCTCATAGGAATCAACCTCCTGCGTGAAGGACTTGACTTACCCGAAGTTGCTCTGGTAGCCATTCTCGATGCCGACAAAGAGGGATTTCTGCGCTCGACAAGATCTCTGGTACAGATCGCCGGAAGGGCTGCGCGCAATATAAACGGGAAAATTATTTTGTACGCTGATACCATAACCGATTCCATAAAAAAAGCGGTCGATGAAAGCAGACGCAGACGAAATAAACAGTTGGAGTATAACCGCACTCATGGCATTGAACCCAAAAGTATTCAGAAGCGCATAGATGAACAGTTGACATATTACCCGGGTGAAGAGGAACCGGAACTGCTCTATGCTGCCGAAAAGAAAAGCTCCTATGGTGGACGCAGGAAAAAAGAAAAGAAGAGCGGTCAGGACAAAGTTGACATTAATGCACTGGAAAAAGAGATGATGGAAGCGGCACGCAAACTCGATTTTGAAAAAGCAGCCCGGCTGCGGGATATAATTTCAAAACTCCGGAGCAAATAATGAATCTCGATCTGGCCCGTAAAAATCTTTCATCAATAAATCCAGACCTGGTTTCCCACAGCCTGCGTCTGTTTGCTGCATACGGTAAACTCTCGGATTTACAATCCATAATGACGCTGTTCAAACATCCCAACCCCGCAGTAAAAAAAGCGGCTGTGGAAACCGCAACCCAGATCATTAGAGAAAACCTGATCAGCCACTTCAATGAACTGGAACTTGGTGTAAGGCAGAAACTGGGAATTCTGCTGCAGTCACTCGACCCTATGGTCATTGATGAACTAAGTAAAGATCTCTTCTGTGATACCGAAGACCGTCGTCTGAGAGCTGTGCAGATTCTGGGCCTGCTCCATAGAAACCCCAGAGTAAGAGAAGTTCTCGCTAAACTGGTCCAGGATAAAAACGTCAAAGTCCGGGCTACAGCAGTCAACCTGCTCGGCAAAGTCATCGGCCAGAACGATCACGATGTCATCCTGTGGCTCCTCAACGATGCAGACAAAAGAGTGAGAGCCAACACCATCGAAGCACTGGAAAGTACCGGAAACAAAAGGCTTGTCCCGATACTGCTGAGATTTCGTAAAGACCCAAACAACCGCATCAGAGGAAATGTGATCAAGGCACTCTTCTCTCTGGGATTTGTAGACATTGAAGATGATCTTCTTGAGATGATCAATGACAACAGCGTTTTTATGAAAGCCTCCGCACTATGGGTGATTTCACAGATAAAACTGAAAAAAAGATGCCTGGAAGATGCGGCAGGATCCTGTCTGCTGTCAGAAAATGAGATGGTAAGATCAAACGCCTTGAAGGCTCTTACTGCCCTGGATACCCCAAGAGCCAGAGGCTATATGAAATATCTGGAAATTCCTGCCGGATTTTTCCAATACCAGGCAGAAAGCTCTCAATAATCAATCACTGCGGAGATCAGCATCGACGGGGGCAGCGATGAAGTCTTGAATTGAAGCGCGAAATCTATCCTGAGGTTGACACTCTCAATATCTGTGTTTATCCCCATGCCCAGACACAGGGTATTCCAGTTACTCTTGATATAATCATCGTCCTCATTGCCGGTCAATGACTTGAACGCCTGTTCAAGATCTCTCTCACTGAAGGCAAAACCGAGCATAAGGAATAGTTTCTTTTTGTAAAGGTCCAGCTCCAGCCCCGGTTCATAATTCAGGTAATCTCCCCTCTCCTTGTTGATATCCAGAGCCAGCCGCATCGATGAGATATAATGCGGGACAAAGGAAATCCCGGCTTCAAAAGTCAAAGGAAGGCTGTAGTTGTTTTCATCATAGCTGCTGACTAAGAACCCTGCATTGCGCAGGACAGCAGCCGCTGTCAGTCTGCCTTGCAGCACTCTGTAGAATACACCTGCATCAAAACCTGCGCCCGATGCACTGTATCCTCTTCCGGGAACCTTCAAAACATCATATATCCCCTTTACTGTTGCTCCAACTGAGAAATTTGTGTTTAATGCCTTGGCCCAGGTCAGCCCGCCGGTAAGAAAATTTTCCCGGGCAATTTCGCCTGTATATACCGGATTTCCATTCTCTTCACCGATCACATCTATATCACCGCTTGTAACTCCGATCAGGCTGAGAGTAAACACCCCGTATCTGCCCATGGCGCGGGAAAACGCCACCGGGCCTCCCCAGACTCCATCCATTATGGTCCGGTAACCCAGAAACCACTGGCTGTTATTAATGGATGCAGTTATAGCGGGATTGTAGAAATATCCATTGATCCCCCCGGGAACAGCAACAGATGCCCCGGCCATGGCAGCAGAACGCGCATCAAAATCATTCCTGAGGTAAGGAAAAACAGAAGTGCCGGCACGTCTGTGCTGAGCCTGCACTGAAACCAGAAGTACTGAGACAACTGCCAAAGCGCCAATCAGAGATTCTTTTTTCTTCATGCTATTCCGGTCTTAAGTTCTGGTACTTTATCCAAAAATAATTCCTGTCGTCCTCCCGAAGCTCAATTGATCTGGCAAGTTTCCTGAAAAACCTGCTCATCTTTATCGACCACTCCCCCTCACACCTGTACTGCACTTCATCCAACAGCTCGTTTCTTCTGTTTACCTTTGCACTTATCTCCAGTTCTCCCCTTTTCCACACAGCCTCAGCGTATTTTTTACTTATGATAATGGTATCCGGAAAGCCGCCTTCAGGGCTGAAAGGCATCCGTCCGGTAAGAATTCTTATAAACTGGCGGAATGTCAGATCCCTGCCCCAGGTAAATGGAACCGAGTCCATCCTCTCATCGAGCCCAAAGCGGTACTTTCTGTCTTCAAGAAAAACCGAACCGTCCACTGAATCAGCTTCCACAGAAGCTATTACTCCCCCCAGGGGTGAGTAAAACTGCGCCCGGAAATTGCCGGATCTATCCCACTTCACATCTGCAGAACCCGGATATCTCTCCCCCTCAAGCGATACAAATACCTCCCCTCCACCTTTGATCGAGGACAGATCACCGGAACTGAAAATACCTCCCCAGAAGTCAGGTGAAATATCGGAAAGAGTTCGGGGTGGTCTGGTACAGAAAAACAACAACAGAACCGGAACCACTGTGGCTGCCGGCAGAAATCTCATTCTCAGTCACCATTCCGCTGAATCAGTATCTGTAAATCAGAAATCTTCCTGCGAACTTCCTCCAATTCGCTGGAATCCGGATCTGAACTCTTCCGGTAAAGTCTCTCACTCTCCCGGTACGCCTCAACAGCCTCGGTAAGATTTTCCTTCTTGACCAGAACATCACCAAGATGACTGAACAGCACAGGATCATCATTTATAATCTTCATGGCCTTCTGCAGATAATAATAAGCGCTGTCGATTTCACCATTCCTGAAATACACCCAGGCATAAGAATCAAGAAACGCGCCATTCTCTGGTTCATGCTTCAGTGCTGATTCAATCAGGAGTTTTGCACTGTCAAGATTTATTCCCAGATCGGCCCACATATACCCAAGGTAATTTGAAGCAGCAGGATCCTCCGGACGCAGCTTTAAAACTCTCCTGAAAGCATCTGCAGCAGGTTCAAACTGCTTGGTGCGCTCCAGAGCACTCCCAAGTTCAAACCAGGCATAAGCATTACTGCTGTCGCGGGCTATAGAGTACTTAAGTGCCTCAATGGCAGAACTGTACTCCTTTTGTAAATTAAACACAATGCCCTTTACCCTCCAGGAAGAAGCGGATTGGGGCAATGCAGCTACGTAACGCTCGGCTACTGAAAGAGCCCTTTCATATTCTTTCTTCCTTATAAAAAGGTAGCAGAGATCTCTCCAGGCATCTTCAAACGTGTTCTTTATTGTCAACGCCTTCTCAAACTCCATCTGAGCCATATCAAACTTTTGTGCCTGTGTCGAATCGCTCTCCTCATGTGCCGCAAATACCAGCCCCAGATAGTAGTGAAGTTCGTAATCGTCAATAGCCTCCTGAAGCAGTTCAGTCAGCAGTTTCTCTGCCTTATCGTATTTTTTATCCAGATAATAGAGAAATCCCAGTGTCCTCCCGTAAATTTCCCCGAACTGACTGTTATTGAAGAGTCTCTCATAGCAGATTATTGCTCCGGGATAATTGCCTCCGCTCAGGAAAACCTGAGCCATGTTGCGCAACGCTTCCCCGTACAAACAGTCGATTTCCAGTGCTGATTGATAATACTTCAGACCGGTACCCGTATCACCGCGTACCACCTGCACATTACCTAGCATTGTCAGGATCTCCGGAGTCTCCCCCTCCCGTTCCTTTATGCTGATATACAGGCTCTCAGCTTCCTCAAACCGTTTCTCACTGATAAGGAGATTGCCGATCTTTGCACCCATCTGCACCGATCCGGACTCCTTCGCATAATAATCCAGATAGTTCTGCAATGCTTTATCTACCATTCCCAGTGATTCATAAATCAAACCCAGAGAATACATCTCCTCGGGGCTTCTCTCTTCGATGCTCTCCAGCACCTCTGCAGCTTTGGCAAACTCACCCATCTTAAGGTAAACTGTGGAAACCATTCGCTTACTGTTTCTATCCAGTTCAGCATTCTTCCGGCCCTTCTTTAAAAGAACCAGTGCCTGGGAATACTTCCCTCCCTCTATGTACTTGCGTGCAACCTGCTCCTGGAGAATCTGTGAGGTGGGATCCAGTTCATAGGCCATTTCATAGTAACGCTCGGCTGATTGATCCAGACCCCTGCGCTCATAATCACGGGCCCGG
>DAOTAZ010000288.1:0-4935 GCA_035382965.1 Chitinispirillaceae bacterium
GTGCTGTCACCCGCCCGTTTATGGATGTGGTTCCTTATGCCATGGTAGGTGGTGAGAGTGAGACCCATATAGTGGGGATAAACAAGGTTGGCCTGGAGAGACACGGCTTCACTCCCGAGCGCAGACAGAATATAAAGCGGGCCTATAAGATTCTGTTCAGGGAGAATCTTACTCTTGCCGAGGCAACTGTCAAATTGGAGACATCTTTTCCCGGTGATGAGGATATCGGGCGGATCATTAGTTTTATTCGTGGCAGCAGCAGGGGACTGATGCGGATGAAAGCAGATGCTGCATGATTTTTTTCTCTCTCTACGTTTTTTCTCCTCTGAAACCCATTGATTAACAGCTTAAGTTGCCGTTCTAAAGTATTTCTGTGACTTAACATCTTAAGTCACAATTTCATCTACGGGGTATTTCCACATCAAACATATAGACCCTGGGACCTTCCGTATTCTTCTCTCTGAACCCGCTTTTAGTATCAGATTTCCATTCTTTAATCTCCTTCTCTCCTTTCTTCCCCCCACTTCCTCCTCTAAAGCACTGTCACTAAAAGAAATAAAAACTCTTTCAAATTGCTTGATTTTCTGATTTAACCGCTTATACCATTAAATCAGGGTGCTATATATATAAAAGGAGATAGAAGATGCGCTGGTTAAAACCGTTTTGCCTGATGATAGTGGTGCTTTCGGTAGCTGTAGCGAAAAATGCTCCTGAACCTCAGATCTCAATCGTTATTACAAAGCCTGTCGATGCTGCAATGACAGATGATCCCCAGAGCCGCTGGGGTGTCGCTCTGATTGACCGCTTTGTTCGCTTTCGCCTTGAGCCTCTGGAGGGAATAAAAGTTCTCAGTGAAGAAGAGATGGTGAAATGGATTCCCTCTATGGAGAGAATCGAAGGTGTGATTAGTGATGCGCAGTATGAAAGCGTTGCCGGGAAAGTAGGTGCTACCCATTTCCTGAATCAGAAATTTGAGTACTCCCAGAGAGAAAAGACACTTTTTTACTATGTGGAAGTGGTCAGAAGGAGTGACAGACAGGTTGTGGCCAGTTCCGACAAGTCAATTCCTGCAGAGAAGATCTACTCTGAAATCGATTCCAGTCTTGTGTCTATTCTCAATCGCCTGAAGGTAGAAAGATCTGAACAGGTCAACAGGTTTTTTCAGATACCTGTTGTCGGTAAAAATTTCAAACTCATTAAGCAGCTCGGTGATGTGCTTGTTAAGGAAAGGAGTGAGTCAAGTCCTGAAGATGCGGTTCTGGGTAAAGAATATGAAAAGATAATCCAGAAAGATCCTCTGATGCTTCTGGCAAACTATTCCTGCGGTCGGGCTTTTTTCAGGGCTGGACAGTATGACAAATCGGCAAAATACCTGAAGGAACTTCTTGATCTTATCCCGATGCACTCAGATCTGTTTCTGATGTTGACAAAGAGTTACAGACTCAGCGGGCGGTATGGAGATGCATTGAATGTGGTAGCTGGCTATGAGCGAAATCATAAATTGGATGTGGAGTTTCTGGTGGAGAGGGCACTTGCTTATGAAGGAGCAGGGCATGATAGTTATGCCTTTAAAGTCCATACTCAGATTCTTGCGCTGAATCCGAAGCAGTCACAGTCGCTTCATTTTATGGCAAGGCAGAAAAACAAGGAATCCCGTTTCAGGGAGGCATTCGAATATGCAAATAAGATGGTGGTTTCTGATCCTGGAAACGGGTATGGGTATTTTGAACGGGGCAAGAGTTTTCTGGGAGGGAAGCAGGAGCAGAAGGCGCTTGCTGATCTTGAAAAAGCTGCCAAGATGCTTCCGGATGATGCTTCTGTTCAGGAGCTTCTTGCAGATCTTTATCTTAAGAAACAGCTTTACAAAGAAGCAGTCACCTGTTTCCGGAATGCGCTCAGGACAAATCAGAATGATCTTGAGCTTTACCTGAAAACTGCCAGTGCACTTGAGAATAATAAAAATGTCACTGAAGCGCTGAATCTGCTTACAGGTATATCAGTTAAATTCAGCGGCAATGCGATGCTTTATAAGGCTACCGGTCTTCTGCAGTTCAAGACCGGAAACCTCGATGATGCGATTGTAAACCTGGAGAAATATGTGAAGGTTTATCCCAATGACGGGGAGGTGTTCCGGACTCTGGGAAATATCTACTCCCTGAAATCGGATTTTCCCAGGGCTGTTGATGCCTACAAAATGGCCATGCCTTTACTGAAAGAGAAAAATGTCTGCAGGATGCCGATAGCAGAAATCTATATCCAGCAGAAAAACTACTCTGAAGCCAGAAAAATGCTGAATGATATCCTGGCGGAAAAACCGGAAAAAGGCGCTCATCTGATGATGGGGGAGGTGCTGACACATCAGGGCGAACTGAAGTCTGCTCTCTCTCATCTGGAAAAGGAGCGTTCACTGCATGGAAACAGTGTTGTTGTTCAGGAGAAAATCGCTCAACTCTATTTCAGGCAGAATTTCCAGTTTCCTGCAAAGGCTGAATTTACAAAACTCATAGAACTCTCTCCTTCTCATCCTACCGCCTATTACTACCTGGCTGTTCTGAGTCTTAGAGAGAAAGACAGGGCAAAAGCGGAGAACTTTCTGAAAAAAGCGGCTGCACTGGGTCCGGGTGATGCTGTTCTTTATGAGCAAATCGGTGATGCCTATCTGAAAATCGAGGCTGGTAATAAAGCTGTCGAATCATTTGAAAAAGCTCTCTCTTTTAACGGTAAAAATGTGGAGATCCTTTTAAAACTGACAAGTGTATATGAAAAAGAGGGCAATGACAGCATGGCGGCAGAGACCTGTATCCGGCTTTTCAATGTTGACAACACAAAATATTCAGGATATCTTGCCCAGGCAGGCCATCTGTTCAAGAAAATAAAGATGGATAAAAAGGCTGCGGATGCGTATTCGCTTTTCCTCAGCAGGGGATTCAAGGATTACAATGTGAATTCCAGTTATGCCATGATCATGTACGAAAACAAGGACTACAAAAAAGTCATTTCACTGCTTAAGATGGCAGGTATCAGCATGCTTCAGAACGGGAATGTGATGATGATACTTGCCGATTCCTATTGTAAAGAGGGGCAGTACGGAGACGCGATTCCTCTCCTGTCAAAACTTCTGGCTTCAGGTCAGGAAAGCAGGGAGGTGATGCAACTGTCCGCAATTGCATACGAGAAAACAGGCGATACTCTGAGTGCGATCTCTTTTTATGAGAGATTCCTCAGATTCCCATTACAGGACAAGGATGCCGGTATTCTTTACCATCTTGGAGAACTCTACGAAAGCAAAAAGATGGACTCAAAGGCTATCACCAGGTATGAGGCGAATATAAAGGAAGTCCCGGATGATCTGAGGAACCATTGGCAATTGGGGAACCTTTATATCAATTCAAAACAGTGGGAAAAAGCCAGGATAATTCTTGAAAAAGCCAATGAGTTTCCCCATGCCAAAATCGAGTTTAAAAAGCTGCTGGCCCGTACCTATACGGCTCTCAATGAACCCGATCGTGCGGCTGACCTTTATCACAAATACCTGAAGAGCTCCGGGTCCGATGCTGTTGCCTGGAAAGAACTGGGTACGATATACTATACCCGTAAAATGTATTCTCAGGCCATCAAACCCCTGGACAGGGCTGTGGAGCTTCTGCCGGATGACTTCGAAAGTCTTTACATGCTGGGAATCTCGCTTGTGGAATCCGGGGAATACAGCAAAGCGATTTCACCTCTGGGTCGTGCAAGAGCCATTAAAAAAACCGATACCGGAATTCTTGAACTTACTGCACTCTGCTATAGAAAGCTCAATCAGAATTCCTCTTTGATGGATTTCCTGAGGGAATGGATCAAGATCGATCCCAAGCGGTATGACATCAAAATTGAACTTGGCTCTCTTATGCTGCAGGAGAAGAAAGTCAGTGAAGCCATAAAGATGCTTAAAGAGGCTGCTAAATTTGTTCCATCGGATGTAAGGCCGCGTCTTCTGCTGGCTGAGGCTTATGAGGTATCAGGAAATGACAGTCTGAGACTCTTTGAGCTGAAAAACGCCCTGAAATTTGCTCCTCAGGAATGGGAAGCGCATTACCAGACCGGTCGTTATTATATGTCAAAGGGAGCGCATGAGGAAGCTGAACAGCATTTGGCAAGAGCGGTGGATTTGCATCAGGGACATGCAGGGGCAAGATTTGATTATGGCTGCCTTCTTCTTGAACTCGGGAAACCAGCCGCTTCACTTACGCAGCTCAATTCAGCACTGGAAAAAGATCCGAATAACGCCAGATATATAGCAACTGCCGCTTATGCGCTATGCCTGACAGGTGATCAGAAACGGGGGCTTCAGAATATCTCTGTTGCCCTTGGAAAGAGTACCTCTGATGAGCAGGTTCTTTACTGGGCAGGACGGGTTTATTATCAGGTTGGGAAAAAAGAACAGGCCCGGCAGGCTTTTGACGATGCCCTTTCAATTGATCCCTCATTCGCTCCCTGTTTTGAGGCGCTTGGGGATATAAGCATGGAAGAGCTGAAGTTTAAAGATGCAGCCAGGAACTATTTCCGTTCATGGGAAAAAGGCGGGTACAATGAAAGACGTGCCTTTAAGCTTGGAAGTGCGCTCACCTATGACAGAAAGTTTGTGGAAGCCAGGGATTTTTACGAAGCTGTTGTAAAGAGAAATCCCGGGTTCAGTGAAGCAGTTTACCGCCTGGTTGAGGTACATTGTGAACTCAACGAACTTGAAAAGGCCAGAGCACTTCTCAAGAATTTCAAAAAGGACGGATCACCATGGATGCAACTGGCACAGGGAAAAATTTACGAGACGGAGAACAACACTGAGGCGGCGATGGTGGCTTATACAATTGCCGGGCGCATCGATCCTCAAAACCCTCATTACCTGGCCGGACTGGGACATACTTACCTGAAGCAGAAGAAGACTCAGGAGGCAAT
>DAOTAZ010000289.1:0-1730 GCA_035382965.1 Chitinispirillaceae bacterium
AAGGGTTTTGACGCACAGGAGCATTTCAGTTACAAGGCACGTATAGTGAGCGGTGGCACAATCGCCCCCACCTCCACACGTCCCTGGTAACCAGTTGTACATTTGTTTCAGGCCATGTTGATTTCCAGATAAATTGTAATTCCGGATTTAAGGCATGGCCTTTCTTTTTATAGTCAACCTGCCATAAAACCTTCTTTCTGAACTGGCTTCAGCTATGATTATACCTGTGCGCGGCTTACTCTTGTTATAAGCGGCATAAAAACTGTATTTTGAAAAAGAGCCCCTGAGGCAGAGTCATGTTTTACCTTAACAGAAGGAATAGTATGAAAAGAGTGCTGGCCGTAACCCTTTTTCTTGTCTCGATTACTGCTGTTCTTTATGCTGACGATCCCAATACCCCTTATCATCCGCAGGTTTCAATCATGACCAGCAAGGGAGAGATCGTTGTTGAACTGAGACCGGAAAAAGCCCCGAAGACAGTCGAGAATTTCCTTGAATATGTCAATTCCGGATTTTACGAGAACACCATATTCCACAGGGTTATCAAAGGTTTCATGATCCAGGGAGGGGGACTCACTGCTGATTTAAATAAAAAGAAGACCCGGGATCCGATCCGGAATGAGGCTGACAACCGTCTTTCAAACCGGAAGTACACTATTGCAATGGCTCGTACAAATGATCCTCATTCCGCAACATCACAGTTTTTTATCAACACAGCCAACAACACACCGCTCGATTTCAAGAATCAATCTCAGGCAGGATGGGGATATTGTGTGTTTGGAAGGGTGATAAAAGGTATGGAGGTCGTTGACGCGATTGAAAATGTCAAGACTTCCTCCAATGGTATGATGAATGATGTTCCGGTGGAAACAATTGTGATCACAGGAGCAAAAGTGCTCAATCCCCCTGCTGACAAGGGAAGCAATCAATAATTCTGGGTATCAAGTCCAGTAAAGAAGGCTATGGCATGTTAACAGTTGCCATAGCCTTCAGTTTATCTGCGCAGATTGATTTCACGCCATATTATCACTGCTGCCCAGCGTAACTGGCCCAGAAACCATCCAACATAACTGATCAAAGAGTTTTTCCTGTTTCCCGCAACCATCCTGCTTTCAACGGCATTTTTATCATCAAGATACTTCGATGAACTCTTTCCTATAGGCTCAGCAACCGGGAGCACTCTTACTCCGCCGGGTTTCATCATCACCGGTAAATCATAAACCAGTACTTTACCCATCCCCTCATGCTCCCTGTACCTTAAAATGCCGGTTTTATCCGCCAGTTCACCCTTGAGTATCTGCCTCATGCTCCTGCGCTCGACAATCTGAATCGCATTCTCCAGATGTAAATCATGGATAATATTTTGCCAATGGGAGAGAGGTCGTGTTTTTAACGCTGCCGCGATTTCTCCTGAATTCAATTTATCCGGTGAGATTGTGCTGAATTCAGGAATTTTATTGAGTTCTGTTTCTTTCCCTGGTGTTATGGACAGATAACAAACACGGTCTCTGGTTTTATAATAACCGCACAGGCTTTCAGGCTGCTTCGCATTGCCGATGTTCAAATTACCTGTCTGTATGTAAACTGATGAGATGGAAAGATTCGTGGATGTCCGGCTGCCTCCATGCCCTCTCAACCGTCTATAGTAACTCAGCGCCGCAGAAAGAGAGCCGATCAAACCGGTGCTCTGATCGATTATGGGCATCGGAACCAGTTTGGGAACCGGTATT
>DAOTAZ010000289.1:1830-4902 GCA_035382965.1 Chitinispirillaceae bacterium
CAAACCGGTGCTCTGATCGATTATGGGCATCGGAACCAGTTTGGGAACCGGTATTTCTCCACTGTAACTGTGCATCAGACCGCTTGCTGCCTGTATATTCTGCTCAAATCCTGAGTGGTTTTTCCAGGGGCCTGAAGGCTTATATGCCATTATATTTACGAATACTACATCTGGGAAATCTGCCTTCAGAGATTCATAATCTATACCCAGCTTTACTGCTGCTTTTTCAAGGAAATTGTGGATTACTATATCAGGTTTGAATTCTCTGATAATATTCTTCAGTTTTTTTCTTCCGTTTGGCCGTGAGAAGTCGATCGCCACAGAAGATTTTCCGGCATTGAATGCAACATGAAACGGTTCCTCCCAGAGAAGGTGTGTTCCCCTGAGTGACAGATGCAATACATCACCACCGTATTCCGCAAGAAGACGCCCGGCAAGAGGTCCTGCGATAATTCTGCTCAGATCGAGAACCCGTACCCCCTGTAAAGGCAATATTTCTGATGATTGCGGTGAATTTATCACCTTCTCTTCTGTCCATCGCTGCAGAAGCTCTCCAACCGAAAGAGTGGCTCCTTCTTCTGTAGCGACACCACTTCCATAAGACGAATCCATTAGCTTTCCCGGGATCTCAATTGTGGTTCCGTCTGAACGGGAAAAGTTGAGGAACTCTCCTGACTTGGCAACCTGGGGATGGGCTTTCCATTCACTGAAGGATCTGACCATGGTACAGCATAAACCTGCCTCACCAAGGAGTTTCTCCCAGTATTCTGCCGGCTTCTCCAGAAACAGCGACCGTAATGCTCCGGTAATCCTTATTGCCTCCCATAAACCAACGTTGGATATCGGATCCCGTCTGGTCTTATTATTAAGAAACCGTCTGATTAAAGCCTTTTGCTTTTTAAAACCGGCAGATTCGATAAGGAAGAGGAAATTCCGTAAATGGCGGGGCAAACCAATCTGAATGTAAATAAACCTTCCATCGGAGCCTTTGTAAACTCCCATGAAAGGTGATGACAGCCAATGGACCGGCTCCCAGCTCACAGGCGGGCGGGAGCTCTCCATCAGAGTGAGTACCTGTAAGCTTAATGCGACTTTTTCCAGTGGGATACTGATAAAATATCCTCTTCCGCAGCGTTCTCTGCCTATGAGAGCCATCGTGATGGCATTTACAGCATGGAAAGCCGTAACGGTTGATGCCAGAGGAAGAGAAATCGGGCGGGGAGGTTCCAGACCTGTAATACTTTCGTAAAGACCGGAAAACGCGCTTACCGTATCTTCATTCAGGTGTAAACGGGAATTTTCGAGACTGGCTGGAATGGAGCAATGAATCAGATGGTTTGATGAGGCGATATGATGGTTCAGTTTTTCATCTTCATCGGCCCTGAGACCATCATCTATCAGAATATCGGTCCTTTTAATAAGATCAGAAATCCGGGTGTCTGTGATATCCTGAAAGATCAGAGTGTTTTTTCTGCTGTCAATGGCAGGATCTTCTTTATAAGTATCACTTTTCCGGATCACTGCTACATCAGCACCACAATCTCTCAGTATCATCGCGGCAAGTCTGACGGCACGGGATTGTCCGTTCTGCAATACTCTTATGCCTTTTAAAGTGTCATTGACAGCATGTGACAAGAATCATTCTCCCTTAGCTTTGCAGATGATCACTTCAACCTGAATTTGAAAGTCTGATAAAAGCCAGCTACCCACTCGTCAGATTCCCTGGTAAGTCCGTGTTCAAAATTCAGTGTGAGTGATCCGGATTTGAACAGACGCACTGCCTGAAGGCGTGCGACTGAATAATGGGCGAGCTCTGTTGAAGAGAGACCATTATACATTCCGCTTATCTCCAGTACCCCTGACCACTTGTTCCATTGTTTCTTGTATGATAATCCATAAGGAATTTCGTCTGCCTGGGCAGAGCCTCGTACATATTCCACCGGGCTCCCTAATGGAGCAAGACCTAACCTTGTTGTCAGGAAACCAAATTTACCCAGGTTTTTGGAAAGAGTAAATAACAGGAGATAATCCGCGACCCCGGTCCCAGCGCCGGCAAGACCGTTGCTTTCATCGTAGTTGTGGTCATTTGCCCATATAGTGTAAGGTTTGGCGCTTGAAAATTTGACTCCTATTGTAAATGCGATGGCAGGGAGATAATTCCGTTCTTCCAATATCCTCATTTTTGCAAGAAACCGGGGGGATTTACCACCCATGTTTCTGTGGTCTATATAAGGGAACTCTATAAAAAGATCTGTAATGTCAAATTCCAGTTTCAGAAAATCTGTGGGATAATACTTGAAATAAAGAGGGATGATAAGCATAGTCCGTTTTTTCCATTTCTCGTTCCTGACAAGGGGCATATCGGAAGTGTAGTATGTCAGAAAACCGGTCTGGAAATTCCATGTCCCTGCCTCTTCGAAATAAGCATCTTCCATCTGTGAGTAGATATATCCCAGTTGATGACCGAAATTGAAGTGCCTTCGGGTAATCGTATTGGATGTATCTTTTGCAAGACAGCCTGCAAAAAGAAAGAAAAGTATTATTATGGCCCTGATAATCATGATTTTAGCCAGGAAACTATAATGAAGACAAAGAGTTGAGACTCTGAGATTTTAACCTGATACCTTTATATTCCAGCTTAAAATATCAATTATGCGCACACCTGGTAGTGTCCGGTTTAGCTATCGGAGTGCCATGTTCAGGGTTATGACAGTTTGTGTAAACTGGCAAAACTGCATCTTGGAACAGATGCAATTCTGCTCAGAAATTCAGTGTTGGTCAGAAAGTCTGAATCAATCTGCTGGCCAGGGTGAGCAAGGACCTCAAGAATGTATCTTTCAGCAAGATCGATAATCTGATTGAGTGCCGGATAGCAGATTGAGTTTTCACTGGAAGTGATCTGGCGGATGTGGAAAAAATAATCGGTACAGATAAATCGTTTTTTCAGAATCGAATCTACTCTTTTCCGAAACAATTTGTTCAGCCTGCTTTTGTTCTGATTATCAGTAAATGTGATGTTTTTCCGCACTATGGTGCCTTCAGGAATATTTCTACTGAAGAGCATATTTGCGC
>DAOTAZ010000290.1:0-4874 GCA_035382965.1 Chitinispirillaceae bacterium
CGCCAGACCTGTTCCGAAAGCTGCTATTTTTTCAGGATTTTAAACATTTTTACTCCGGTTAGGAATACTCTTTCGATTCCCAGATTATTTAAAATTCTATTCTATAACTTAAAAAAAATACCCATTTCGCAGTCTGCGATAATGGGTATCTGCATCGATACGCTGAACATCTTTGTTACAGCCGATTCACTGCCAGGGCACCTGTCCCTGTTGACCTGTTTATCAGAGACCTGCCTCTTTACGTATTGCATCTACCATGTCGGTTTTTTCCCAGGTAAACTGGGGAAATTCACGTCCGAAGTGACCGTTTCTAGCAGTTTCGCGGTAGATGGGTCTCTTCAGATCAAGTCTCTTGATAATTCCTGCCGGACGCAGGTCGAAAAGTTTTTGGATAATTTCACAGATCCTCAGTTCAGAGATTTTTCCGGTTCCATAAGTGTCAACATGGATAGAGATCGGTTTGGCAACACCGATAGCGTAGGAAAACTGTATCTCGCAATGAGTTGCCAGCCCTGCTGCCACAATGTTCTTTGCAACCCAGCGTGCAGCATAAGCGGCGCTTCTGTCGACCTTTGAGGGATCTTTTCCGGAAAAAGCCCCTCCTCCATGTGCCCCATATCCTCCGTATGTGTCAACGATAATCTTGCGTCCTGTCACACCTGAATCCCCGTGAGGTCCGCCGATAACAAAACGGCCTGTAGGGTTGATGTGATAGACTGTATTGGAGTCAAGCATCTCCGCTGGAATCACTTTCTTTATGATTTTTTCGATCATATCATTAGTGATCTGCTCATGAGTAGCTTCAGGTGCATGCTGTGTAGAGATAACTACTGTATCAACTCTGACCGGTTTGAGATCGTCATATTCGACAGTGACCTGTGATTTTGCATCGGGACGGAGGTAAGGGATAATTTTCTTTTCGCGAGCCTCAGTAAGCGCTTCCATCAGGCGATGAGCGTAGTGGATCGCAAGCGGCATATAGGTTGGGGTTTCGTTACAGGCATAGCCAAACATTATACCCTGATCGCCTGCACCCTGTTCGGAATAGAGTCCCTGTCCTTCTGTGACACCTTGAGAGATATCAGGAGACTGCTGATGAATGGAAATCATCACACCGCAGCTATTGGCATCAAAGCCAAGAGCAGAATCGGTGTACCCGATTTCAGTTATTGTTTTGCGGACTACATCTTGAAGGTCAACAACAGCTTTACTGGTAATTTCACCGGCAACCACTACAAGTCCGGTTGTAACCAGAGTCTCGCAAGCCACCCTTGAATCCGGGTCCTGAGCCAGCATAGCATCGAGGACGGCATCTGAAATCTGATCACAGACCTTGTCCGGGTGCCCTTGAGATACGCTTTCTGATGTAAAAAACCGCCGCATCGTTCCTCCTGAAAAGATGAAAATGAAAATGAAAAAGAGTTTAAAAATAAATAACAGTAAAAAATAATTACAAGTTTATTCAAAACTGATGATGATTTACCTGGTTAGCGGATTGACATGATTTAGAAAAGATAAAAAGAGAGAAAAAGAATTCCATTGCTCTTAATAAAGCCTTTGTCTTAACGAATCAAATTATTTATACTCTTGATCCTATGTCGATAATTACTACCACATTAATAGCAATCGCGCTCTCCATGGATGCTTTTGCAGTGTCGATAAGCAGCGGTATCGGAATGGCAAAGATGCGTCTGCGATATGCACTTCGAATGGCACTCTTTTTTGGGGCTTTTCAGGCGATAATGCCCCTGGCAGGATGGAGTATTGGATATTACGCATCAGATTACATTCAAAGATTTGATCACTGGGTTGCCTTCATACTCCTTACAGTAATAGGCGCAAAGATGATCTATGAATCATGCGGCAGGTGCGATGATTCCGGGAAAAAGACCGATCCCTTCTGCTATAGCCTCCTTCCTGTCCTGGCATTAGCGACAAGTATCGATGCATTAGCGGTGGGGATTTCAATCTCACTCCTGAGAGTTGCCATCCTCAAACCTGCAATAATAATAGGGATTATCACTTTTTTCATCTCTCTTGCAGGAGTATTCTTCGGAAAAAAAGTCGGGGATATTTGCGGAAAAAGGTTCGAGGCATTGGGTGGGATAGTGCTTATCGGTATTGCAATAAAGATATTACTTGAGCATCTGGTGTTTTAATCCCGGGTTATATCGGATTATGAGAAGATTCATCCCGGATAAGAATTAGTAACTTAACGGCAGATACAATAATTTCTCAATAATTACTTAATCTCGCTGTCCTTTTTCTTACATTAATCCACCTTTAATTTTCTAATTGACAGTAATTCTGCCATTTATTCACATTTATATAAAACAATAATTCAATAATTAAATCAATATCACCAAACGAAGGGGAAATAATGGCTTCAATCAAAGGTACAGAAACAGAAAAGAATCTTCTGAAAGCATTTGCCGGTGAATCTCAGGCCCGCACCCGCTACACCTATTTCGCAGGTGTTGCCCGGAAAGAGGGATTCGTTCAGATTGCAGATATTTTCGAGGAAACAGCAAATCAGGAAAAGGAACACGCAAAGCGGTTCTTCAGTTTTCTGGAGGGCGGGATGCTCGAGATTACAGCATCATATCCTGCAGGAGTAATTGGAACAACTGCAGAGAACTTGAAAGCTGCAGCAGGCGGAGAACATGAGGAATGGACTGAGCTTTATCCAGCATTCGCGGCTAAAGCAAGAGAAGAAGGGTTCCCGGCAGTGGCTGTTCTTTTTGAAAAAGTATCAGTTGCTGAGAAGCAGCATGAGAAAAGATATCTTGGACTTCTTAAAAACGTGGAAGAAGGAACAGTGTTCAAGAAAAGCTCCAAAGTAGTCTGGCGTTGCCGCAACTGCGGTTACATTCATGAGGGTGAAGAGGCACCTAAGACTTGCCCTGCATGTGTTCATCCCCAGGCCCACTTTGAGCTGCTTGCAGAGAACTGGTAATACCCTGGATCAATCGGAGAAGCCGGGTTTCTCACTGAGTAAAACTCAGAGTCCCGCTTCTCCTTCCTATCACGTCAATCCTTGCAATCCCGTTCTGATAAGTTTCCCACCCTGTTATTATTCTTTGTAACCCGATTGTTTACATTCCCTTCAATTGTGTAAAGGGTATCTCCTGATACATATTGGACGATTCAGCACGCCCGGGTGGTTGCCCTCTCAATGACCTCCCCCTCAAAAAACTGTACTTCTCTGGGATGAGAGGCAAAAGGATCACCTGTAGCATGACGAACCATAGCACGAACCAGAGAATGGGTGTTGAAACTGTAAGTGGTAAGCCTGTTTGTCAAAGAGTCAAACGTGTTGTCAAAACCGGCAAGTGAAATCTGCCGTGGAACATCGACCTTGAGGCTCCTGAGATAATCGAGTACAAGAAGAGCACAGAGATCATTTGCTGCTATAATAGCAGTGATATCTTTGTTTTCCAGAATATGGAGGAGATGCTTTTCCATGCTCTGCAATATCAGCGAATCACGCAGAAGTTTTATGCCCTCATAACGGAACTGTTCCACGCGGTGACTCAGACATGAATGCAGCGAACCGGAGATCGTGCTCAGGAGTTTTTCCTGCTCCCTGATGCTGTTCATTTTCTCTGCCAGATCAAGAAAGTCCCATTCGCTTGCAGCCTGGCTCTCCGTAAAGGGGTGCACTTTGAAAGACGCTCCCATGTCCTTAAAAGCCTCAAAAAGACCTGCGCACCTTTCCTGTGACCATTTACTGCGGTGAAATGGAGACAGGTAAGCAATCTCTCTGTGGCCCAGCTTCAAAAAGTGCTCACCCATGCGTCTGCCAGGGATGGTTGAATAACCGATATTGAAAAATGCCCTTTGCGAATGCATCATCTTGACATCAGTAATAGTATTTTCTATCCATACCGCAACAGGTTTACGAAATATTGAGAGCCGCCGGAGACATTCAGTATAGTCCCTGATATGCCATGATGACAGGATGTAACCCAGGACACTGTCATCATCGGTCAATCCAGTTCCTTTATGGGGTGCATAGAAAACCGGTTCCTGGCCCCAGTCCTCGTAAATAATATGCTCCAGGTTTACCTGCACCTGGGATGCTTCAAGCGAAAGGAAATAGAAGAATTCCCTCTCCCTTTCTGTGTCAATCTTTGGTATTCCTGACCGGGAACCGGCACAGATCAGTACTATTTTGGGTCTCCAACGCCTTTCCGGAAGATAACGGGAAATCTTAAAGCCGCTTCCTGCACTCTCGATACTTCCCGCACTCTGAAGAGAGGTAAGTACTTTCCTTACTGTAGGATAAGAGACAGAATATCTACGCTGGAGCTCTTTAGAAGCTGGAAGGAGTGTACCGGGTTTATAGTAACCGTTAAGAAAATCATTGGAGATTTTTTCCCGTATCAGTTGCCACTTACGTTTTTTGCTGTTTTCTGCAGGTTGTTTAGGATCAGCACCCTTTTTGACGATCCTGACCTCATGCCCCCAGCGGGTTACAAGTTGTTTCTTTTTATGCAGATGAGAAATTACTTTCCATACTGTAGCCGGTGAAGCACCGCTTTGACGGGATAGTTCCCGTACTGAGGGAAGGGTATCGATATCCCCGGCAAAAAGAAGTCGTTTTATGAGTTTCTCGGCCTTGTCCCGCGCCGGATGTTTTTTCATCTGTGCTCCGTTTGATATAAACAGTAAACACTTAGTTAAATATATGATTTTTCTGAACAGCGGTCTTCTTTTTTTAAAGCATATTTTAATAGAAATAATTTGTGTCTAATTTTCAGAAAGGGCCATTATGTGGAAAAAAACAGTTCTGATTCTCTTTTTAGGTATCTCACTGGCTCACTCTCAGATACAGGTCAGAGGAGGTGAACTCGCATCGAATAATCAGCAGC
>DAOTAZ010000291.1:0-4856 GCA_035382965.1 Chitinispirillaceae bacterium
GAATTAAAACAGTAACGATCCTGTTTCGTTCCCCCCTTTCCCGAGCATTCCGGAACAGGATGCTCCATTAAGAGTATTGGCTATGTCTAAATTATATAGTTCAGAAAATTTAAAAATCAAGCGATTTTACAATAAATAATTTCGGCGGTATTATTCGGCGGCATAAATGCCCACCTCTAGCCAGGAAAAGCCCGGTGAACCGGGCTTTAAGAAACAAACATTTTACATTTAAGGATCCACCGGGCCCTTGATTGTCATCCCTCCGTACTCTGACGACTTTCTCCATTCATTTCGGATAACCTTATTCACATCTGCAACAGGTTCGTGTCTTTTTTCGATTGCCATCGTCAGACGGGAGAGCACCCCGACAGCTTTTAGCTTGTCGCTTCTATCGATTCTGGCCCTGTTTACTGCATTGCGAAGCACAGATATGCTCTCATCGTAAACTTTCAGGGGAACCGGAAACGGGGCTCCGTCTTTACCCCCGTGGGCAAAAGCAAACCTCGCCGGATCATCAAAACGCCCCGGTGCGCCATGTATGACCTCACTGACAAGAGAGAGAGACTGGATCGTACGGGGGCCCACTCCCCGAAGCAGCAGGACATCGGTAAATTCCCGGTACTGTTTTTCGTAAGCGAGAGTCAGAACCGCGCCCAGACGTTTTGAGTTTACATGCTCAGGCCGGATCTGATGCGGTCCGGGCATGGTAAGTCTGCGGAGCTCACGGAGCTGAGTGTCAGGATGCTGGAGGAGGAATTCGGTGATACCATTCCTGTTTGCCGATGCGCGGCTGTCGCTGAGATTTGTGATCAGGCCCTGGTTTTTACCGACCACCGCAGTGTGGGGATCATCGACAAAAGATCTGATGTTTTTTGAATGCCAGTGGTATCTCCGTGCCATACGGGTGTCCTGATTCATCCCTTGCTGAACCACGGTCCACTCCCCGCTTCGGGACAGGATAAACGTGTGAAGATAAAGGCTGAATCCATCTAGAATGCAGGTGTTATCCACCTTTGCACTCAGTCTCGATGCCCTTACAAGTGAATCGCCATCGAGCCCGGTTCTCCCCGAAACATCCATCAATTCCTGAGGTGTACGCAGGGAGTGCTTGCCTCTGCCGCCGCATACAAATATCCCCAGTTCACCGGACAGAGGATTTATCGCCCTTTTAAGGGCACCCATAACAGAGGTGGTGATTCCGGAGGAGTGCCAGTCCATCCCCAGGACACATCCTAAAGCCTGGAACCAGAAGGGGTCAGAGAGCCTCCTCAGGACCTCATCAGGCCCGTAGTCCTCCACAATCGCACGGATAATCTCCCTTCCCAGGGCGGTCATACGCTCTGAGAGCCATTGAGGTACAGTTCCATAATGAAGGGGAAGGTCAGCAGTTCCAGAGCGTTTCATCGGGTAATCTCACATTCTGTCTAAATATGGTTACTTTTTTGATCATAGTTCAAGAAAGTGAGGCCTTAAACATGGAAGCATTCTGATCATAGTCTACTTTCAACTTGTGATTTAAGGCTTAAATCACTTATTTTCCTTAGATTTATCCCTTCATGGGGCAAAAATTGCGAGGATGGCGGAACTGGCAGACGCGCCAGACTTAGGATCTGGTAGGGCAACCTGTGGGGGTTCAAGTCCCCCTTCTCGCATTAGCGAAATTCTGGCAAATTCACATACTCAGGAGGCAATGAATACTTGAAATCAACAGTATCTCAACCGGAAAGCTGGAAAAGGGTAATCGAAATCGAAATCCCGCAGGAGGAAGTGCAGAGTGCATTTGACCAGAAACTGAACAAATACAAAAAAGACCTGAAACTTCCCGGTTTCCGTCCCGGAAAGATCCCTGTTTCCATTATAAAGCAGCGTTTTGGGCATTCAATAAGGGAAGAAGTAATTGATGAACTGATTCAGAAGTCCTACAAAGAGGCTTGTGAGGAGAACAAGATTTTTCCTGTATCACCCGCGAAACTAAATGATATCAACACACCCGAAAACGGGCCAGTTCATATATCAATAGAAACTCAGGTGGATCCTGAGATCGAGATCAAGGGATACAACAAACTTAAGATCAAGGCATCACCAAAGAAAATAAAGGACAGTGATGTCGATAATTCCATAGAGCAGCTCAGGGAGAGGTTTGCGGAGTTCAAGCCTGTTGAACGCGAAGCCAAAAAGGGCGATTTTATCAGCTATGAGTACCTGAAGGTAGTCATTGATGGCCAGGAGCGGACAGATATTAAAAATCCGGAATACCCTGTTGAGATAGGGGGAGAGAACCGGGTAAAAGATTTTGACAAAGGTCTGATAGGACACTCGGCAGGAGACATAGTTGATCTCGATATAAAATTTCCGGATGATTACCCTGACACAGAGGTTGCCGGAAAAGGCGGACAGTTCCAGATTAAGGTCGTCGCAGTGCAGGAGAAGGTTCTTCCGGAGTTAAATGAGGAGTTCTTAAAGAAACTAGGGGACTTCAAAGATGAAGCCGCACTAAGGGAACAGATCAGGAATAATCTGGAAGCTGAAGAGAAGAACAGGTCTAAAAACGAGGCTTACAACAAGGCTATAGACAAACTTATTGATGACAATCCCTTCGATGTACCTCCGGCTCGTATCGAGCAGTTTATCGATTACATGCAGCAGGAAGCGATGCGGTATCAGAGGCCTGGAACAGCGGCTCCTTCCAGGGAAGAACTGGAGTCCAGGTATACTGAAACCGCGATACGCGCCATCAAGCGCCAGAGAATCCTCGACTATGTCGCCGCGAAGGAGAATATCAAAGCGACCCAGGAAGATGTTGATAAAGAGATCCAGAGGCTGGCGGAGATCTATAATCATCCTTTTGAAGAATTAAAGCAGACTTTCAGGAAAAACGGGACTACGCTGAAAATCCGTGATGATATACGGGAGCAGAAGACCCTTGATTATCTTATAGGGGAAAGCTCTGAAACAGGAGAAAAGGCTGAGGGGTAATTTGTAACCCCGGTGAAGGAAAGTTTTCCTACTGATTTGCGCACAGAGATATTTTTTTTGAGTATGATATCTCTTCAGGGCCGGTAAGAATTTTTAAGATCCTGAAGACTTTCTGTACTTGTCAGAGAGCAATGTGTTTTTTTGAAAAACCGATTTTCTGAACAATAATCTTTCCTCAGACTTGTAATAATAAATCAGGAATAGAATTAAGAAAGGAATAGTTTTATGCCACTGGTTCCAATGGTGATTGAGCAGACTGGAAGGGGCGAACGTTCTTACGACATTTACTCTCGTCTGTTAAAAGAACGGATTATCTTTCTCGGATCCGACATTGATGACACGACTGCAGATCTGGTGATGGCACAGCTCATTTTTCTGGAATATGAGGATCCTGAAAAGGATATCACCATCTACATTAACTCTCCAGGCGGCGTGGTCTCATCCGGACTCGCAATCTACGATACGATGCAGTATATAAAGCCGGATGTGTCAACAATCTGTATCGGGCAGGCAGCCAGCATGGGTGCGGTTCTGCCCGCAGCAGGCACGAAGGGAAAGCGTTTTGCTCTGCCCCACTCCAGAGTGATGCTTCATCAGCCAATAGGCGGAGCAGGGGGTCAGGCGGCCGACATTGCAATTCACGCGAAGGAAATTGTACGCGTAAAGAACAATCTCAATGAAATCATCCAGAAGCACTCAGGCCAGGACCTGGAGGTAATTGCCAGGGACACAGACAGGAATTTCTACATGTCTGCAGAGGAAGCCAAGGCTTATGGCTTGATTGACGAAATCTTGACGAAAAGGGAATAATATTATATGTCCAACAGACCCCGGTATCCGGGAATCAAATGTTCGTTCTGTGGAAAGGGTCCCGATGAGGTAGGGAAACTCATCACCGGACCATCAGTGCACATCTGCAACGAATGTGTTGACATGTGCAACGAGATACTGCGTGAGGAGCGCTCCGCTGTTCCCGGAGATCTCAGTATCGACACACTGCCTTCTCCAAAGGAGATGAAGGAGTTTATCGACCAGTATGTAATCGGTCAGGATGAAGTAAAGACCGGAGTGTGTGTCGCGGCTTACAATCACTTCAAGAGGATTCTATCCCGTTCACAGTCAGACAACGACGGGGTCGAAATTGACAAGTCAAATATCCTGATGATCGGGCCGACCGGCACAGGAAAAACTCTCATCGCTCAGACACTGGCCAAAATGCTCAAGGTGCCCTTTACTATTGTCGATGCCACCATATTCACAGAGGCCGGTTATGTGGGTGAGGATGTCGAGAACATGCTTGTGCGCCTGCTTCAGGCGGCAAACTACGATGTCCCCAAAGCGGAAAAGGGGATTATCTATGTGGATGAGTTTGACAAGATCACCAGAAAATCCGCAAATCCCTCGATAACCCGCGATGTGTCCGGGGAGGGGGTTCAGCAGGCGATGCTTAAGATTCTGGAAGGATCTGTTGCCAGTATTCCTCCCAAGGGTGGACGAAAGCATCCTGAGCAGAACCTGATCCAGATTAACACACGCGATATTCTTTTTATCTGCGGAGGAGCGTTCGAGGGTCTGGAGAAGATAATCGAGGCCAGAATCGGCGAGAGCAGGATGGGTTTCAATGCGGAAGTAAAGCGCAAGGATCATCACAGGATCGGAGAGGTTCTGCGCAGGGTTGAATCCGATGATCTCATAAGGTTCGGTCTGATACCGGAAATAGTGGGAAGACTTCCCATGGTTCTGGGACTTGACGAACTGGATGAAGATATACTGATGCAGATTTTGACACAACCGAAAAACGCGCTTACAAAGCAGTACCAGAAGCTTTTCAGCATGGAGGGCATACGGCTGACCTTCACACGTGATGCTTTACGGGAGGT
>DAOTAZ010000292.1:0-4798 GCA_035382965.1 Chitinispirillaceae bacterium
TGATCATGTCAGTGATCCTGAATACAAATTTGGTACTGTTACAGGAAAGATTACCGATGGCAGTTCAGTGGTAGAGATCAGTGCTGATGTTGATTGCTACTATGAGAATTTCTATGTGGATTATGTCTATTCTTCAGATTATACCAGTGATGGAGAATTCTCATTGCCTGTTGCTGCTTCTGAGCCATTCAGAATCAAAGTTGATCCTGAAGACTACTATGCACAGAGTGTCTGGTATCCTGACAATACATCTTTTATAACTGTATCCGAAGGTGAAGAGCTGGAAATTGAGGTACCGTTAGAATTGAAGGGCGGAAGTGCGGCTGGATTTTTCAGAAATAAGTCAGGCAACAAGCCTGAATATGAAACAAATGCGGTTGTCTATTTCGGACAATTTGGTATTTTGAGAAACAGCACCGACTCCTCACTCTCAGAAGTCGCTGAAATGACATCGGCAGGCGGAATGCGCTTTACAGGTTTGAAACCGGGTGAATACGATGGGTGGACATCTATGTTTGGTCTTATCAATGCATCTGATCTGTTACGGTTTGCGGGTCAGAGCGGAGCTGCCCGGGCTGTCTTTCCCGGATTCACAGTAGAAGAGAAAAACACAACTGTATTCGGTCCTGTAACTGTCAACGAAGAGGCAGGGGCAATAGTGGCGGATGTAAGCGCAGGGCCAGTATTGCTGGCGTTTTGCTATGACAGCGAGGACCGGATTGCTGCCTGCTTTCAGGTGCTGAACATCAACCCGGATAATTTTCCCAAAATATGGTTTTTTCAACCGGATCTGGACTTCAAAAGCTCTTCTGCCTCAAGTATCGCCATCCCTTTCCTTCCCGCCGGAGACTACCGCCTGGCGATCGCTTCACAAAATGGCAACAATATAGAATACCAGTGGTACGGTATGGATGAGAAGACTACAATAAATAATATTACGGATTATTCCAACCAGGTCCTCAATTCATGGATTCCTGAAGAGGCTGCCTGGATTACAGTAAAAGATGATCAGGTTACAAATGTAAGGATGAGTTCTCCTGTAGTCAAGAGGAAAAGAGAGACTTCGGGAAAGCTGTCTTTTTCCGCTGTTAAGAGGAGCACCGGCCAGGGATACCTGCTCAGATATGATCTTGGCGGGATTGCCGATAAAAACAGTTGTCTGACAGTCCATTCAGTTGATGGAAAATGCCTGAAGAAATGGAACCTGGAATCCTCCAGAGGTACACTTGTCTGGAATAATAAGGAGAAAAGAGGTGTGCCCGGAGGAGTATATCTCTTTACAATTAAAACCAGCGGCAGCCACAAGACTGTTCCTGTGACAGTCGTGCGATAAGTCAGCCGATTAGTCGATTGTAAACTTTCAGGTGCTCCTTAATGATTTTGGCCGGGGAGAAGTAGCTGTTGAAGCGGTCGCGGGCTGCCCGGCCCATGCTGCGGCGGGTTGTCTCATTGGAGAGAAGCTTTTCAAGTGCTGAACTCAGCTCTTTCCTGTTATCTGTCTCCACAAGAATTCCGGAAATCCCGTTTTGCACTATCTCGTTTACCGGCGGGATATCAAATGCCACCACCGGCTTTCCGTAACTCATAGCTTCTGTGTACACTATCCCGAAAGTTTCATCCCTGGACGGTACACAGAGCAGGTCGCAATTGAAAAGGAGCCACTTCTTGGTATTCTCATCCACTTCACGAAGATCAACCGCGTTTTCAGGCAGATGGAAGTGTTTTTCTCCGGATGGTCCGGCGATAACCAGTTTTACCTTTTGCCTGAGATCTCTGAATGATTCAAGAAGAATTCCAAGTCCCTTATGAGGTTCATGCCGTCCAAGGAAAAGTACAAATCTGCCATTTACCGGTTTTTTCTCAAGGAGAGGCTGAACCGGTTCCGGAGTAATCGGCGGGATAACCCTTATTTGCGGCAGGGTCTTTCCATTCATGGATAAAATGAGTTTTTCACGGAAGAACTCTGTTGGACAGAGGATAACCCCTGCTCTGCAGTAAGCGTCCAGCTGTGCGGGTGAATCCCCCCATCTTCCGAAATGGATAAAAGGGGAGTGCACAAGAGGCAGATCAGAACTTTTGCATACCTCCGATGCGCATCGTGCAAGATATCCCGTTGAGAAACAATGGACGATTCGGGTATGAGAGATAAGTTTCCTGAGACGTTTGCTGAATGCTGCCCTGTAGAAACGGTAAAGGGAGTCATACAGTGTTGCGGTCCTGGGTACCCCGGGCATGTTCCAGATCATAAGAGGTGCCAGAAGGATTCTACCGGCAATTGACGGTTCCAGCAGGCTGATTCTGTTGCCGTCGGGATCTTTCAGCGGTTGTCTTTTAATAGATGTGTATGTGCTGTATAGTGAGCTGTTATCTGATACCCGATGAGTGATTACTGTTACGGAGAATGACTTTTGTAAACTGGTGGCGAGTGACTGCGCAGCCCTCTCCACACCGCCTTTACAAGGCCAGTACCAGTCTGTCAGTATTGCCAGATTGAGTTTTTTGGTGTTATAGACGGGGTTATTTTTACTCATTATCAATATGTTATTATCTTTACGGGTTTCGTGCAAGTTAATGGGTGTATTTCGTTTCCTAATCAGTGTCAATCACCTGAATCAGCTTAATCACAGTTCAAGACATTTCCTGATTTTTAAGGATTATTGCAGGGGAAGTCTCCCCCTGTCTCCAGCCCGCAGAGGACTGCGGTCTTCCGCCACCCCCTCCGTGTTGACATAGTGCAGTACCCCGCGGGAAACCGTTACAAGCCGGGTAAGGCTGGATGGCTTCTCAACCTTTACTGGTGGAAGAAGAAACGATAATTGTATAGCGGATCTGTTCAGGAATCATTTTCCAGCAAAAGTGTCCAAATACATGTCCGAACCTTAGTAATAATTCTTTATCTCAAAAACCTTAGTATCTGTCTTTAAACCTTAGTAGCAAATAAAAAAACAACGACCATAACCTTATTACCTTATTTAATAATAGCGCGAAAAAAAAATAAGGTAATGAGGTTTTTAACGTTTGCTCGACTCTGTTGCTACTAAGGTCTGGCGACATAAATACTAAGGTTTAGAAGAAAAATATGTTGAATGCCGGGCCTGAAACTTCCTAATCAGTGTCAATCACCTGAATCAGCTTAATCACAGTTCAAGACATTTCCTGATTTTTAAGGATTATTGCAGGGGAAGTCTCCCCCTGTCTCCAGCCCGCAGAGGACTGCGGTCTTCCGCCACCCCCTCCGTGTTGACATAGTGCAGTACCCCGCGGGAAACCGTTACAAGCCGGGTAAGGCTGGATGGCTTCTCAGCCCACGTATGCCCGTAAAACGGCCCCTGCCATTTTCTGATGCCGATGTGACAAACAAAAATCTTTTCACCTGTTTGCACAATTTATGCTATTAAACACCAGTTTAAATCTATTTTATACGATGTTTATTAAGCGGAGAGTATGTGCGTTATCAGAATTTAGAGCTTGATGATTTTCAGGTAAAAGCGGTTGAGGCGATAAACAGGGGAGAATCCCTGATTGTGGCTGCCCCTACGGGCTGCGGAAAAACCCTAATAGCAGAATATGCGGTTGATGTGTCTCTGGAGCGTAATAAAAAGGTAATCTACACCGCTCCCATAAAAGCTCTTTCCAACCAGAAATACCGGGATTTCAAGAAACGCTTTGGCGAGCAGGTAGTGGGGATCCAGACCGGTGATGTGACCATCAATCCCGATGCCAGGCTGCTTATAATGACAACGGAGATTTTCCGCAATCTGATTCTTGAGGGCTCAGGACGTCTGGGGGACATCTATTATGTGGTTTTTGACGAGATACACTATCTCGATGATCCGGAGAGAGGGACTGTCTGGGAGGAGAGCATAATACTCGCTCCGCGTGAGATCCGTTTCATGTGTCTCAGTGCCACTGTACCCAATATTCATGAGCTTGCGCAATGGATGGGGACTGTGAGGGGGACAGAGTTTACCGTTATCGAGGAGCATCATCGCCCTGTACCCCTGCGCCATGCTTTTTACAGCCCCAAATTCGGGATCATGAATATAAAGAGTATAGCCCGCAAGTACCGCAGCAACCCTGTTGAGCGCAAGAAATACCTTCGCCGCAAGGTCTCATCGAGGCGAATTGTGCAGTATGTGCTTGAGAAAGGCCATATACCGGTACTCTATTTCTGTTTTAACCGCAGGGCCTGTGAGTACAATGCAGAGCAGCACAGCGGGCTTAATCTTCTGAGTATGGAGGAGAAGTTAAAGGCTCGCGCGATGATCGATGAGCTTGTGGTTCAGTACAGTCTCACCTCTTACGACAGACTTCCGTACCTGCGCAATCTCTGGGAATCAGGCACCGCGTTTCATCATGCCGGAATTCTTCCTGCCGCAAAGGAGATAGTGGAACGGCTTTTCACTGCCGGGCTGATAAAGCTTCTTTTCTGTACAGAGACTTTCGCTCTTGGGGTGAACATGCCTGCCAGTTCGGTTATCTTTGATGAACTGGAGAAATTTGACGGGGTAGAGTTCAAATACCTGATGACCAGGGAGTATAACCAGATGGCCGGGCGGGCCGGACGGCGTGGTATGGACGATGTGGGGTTTGTTTATTCACAGGTGATACCCGAGGCTACCGATCCGAGGCACCTGGAGAGGCTTCTGTACGGAAAAAACGAGCGCATAAACAGCCGTTTCTTTGCGGGTTACTCCACAATACTTAATCTTTACAGCCGTTTCGGTGAGGAGTCTTTCGAGATTTTCCGCAAGAGCCTTCACAATTTCCGTCAGGGTGTCTTTTCCATGTCCAAAGC
>DAOTAZ010000293.1:0-4791 GCA_035382965.1 Chitinispirillaceae bacterium
GGCCAGGGCTGCATTAAGAGACACCTTTGCATTCAGATCCTCAACCTTAAGTCTTATTTCATCGACTTTCAGTGTGGGGACATCCAGCATCACATCCTGAGTTTCCTCTTCGCCCCCCTCTTCCCGTCCTGCTTTTGCCAATTCGTATCTGGTCTCTTCCCGGGTAGCGGGTAGATTATCCTCTTTTTTCTCCTTCTGAACCGGAACGGGTTGTTTCTGTGTACTCTCGGGAGGCTTCTGGTTCATTTTTGCGAAGATTTCTTCCAGTTCCTGTTCTGATGGGGGAGCTTCGCGGGTGGTCTCAAAAATTCTGCCTGTTCTGGGGTCTGTAACTTTGTATGTAGGCATTTATTCTTTCACCTCAATCTTAAACCGTTTTTGATTAATTTCCCCGGGTTCCTTTTTTTCAGGACTCTTTTTCTCAGTCTCTTCTTTGCCCTGCTGTTCTTTCTCGTGAATCTTCTGCATATTGATTCCATTTGATCTGGATAAAGTTGAGAGCTGATTTGTTATCCTGTTACTGAGTTTGTCGAGAGATTCCATTCGATCTGTCAGTCTATCGATCGTTGATTGCAGTGCATCTGTTTGCTTTATCAGCTTTTTTAAACTCTCCTCCAGATTCTTCTCCTTCTTTGCTTTCCCGTCAAAGAGTTCGCCAATGGAAGAGATGGTTTTTTTCAGGTCAAATCGCATGATTTCTCCCTCTTTGTGTGATCCGGAAAGATGGGTGTATTGCCATATCAGATGGAGATCAAATAATGGTCCAAATTTAATAAATCGGATAAACGGGCTGATGCCACAATTCGTGGAGCTGATTGTGGAGCTGAGATCAGGTTTATGGTGCGGATGTTAAGAGTTGTTTATGCGGGTAATTAGATGTACACTAAAAGAAAAAATTCTTAGAGGCTAAGTTCTGCCGTCGAAGATAAAGTGTGGGCATTTAAGCCATCGGATTCTGGTGTAAATGACATATCCAGACAGGATTAACCATCGTTTTACGATTATATTGATTGTATGAAATCCATAAAAGAATACCTTGAATACAGAGATTTCCTCAGGGATTTTTATGAGGAGAACAAAAACCAGAAGCCCTATTTTTCTTTCCGCTATATGGAAAACAAGGTCTCTATCGATGCATCTCATCTGGTAAAGATTTTCCAGAAGCAGCGCCATATAGGAAAAAACTCCATTGAGAAGTTTATCAATTTTTGTGATCTCACCGGCACCGATGCCGAGTATTTTGCTGCACTAGTCCATTTTAACAAAGCCAAATCAGACCGGGACAGCAAGTTTTATTATGAAAAACTACTTGCCTTACGAGGGGTAAAAACCCACTCACTGGAAGAGAGCCAGTATGAGTTCTACACAAAATGGTATTACACTGCAATACTTACACTTCTTGATTTTTACAGCTTTTCAGGTGATTATAAATCTCTGGCGGCCAGACTGAGTCCACCTGTCACCGAAACAGAGGCAAAAAAAGCTATTTCCTTGCTAAAAAAACTGGGGCTTATTAAAAAGAGGTCTGACGGCACCTACTATTTGACAGACAAACTCATTACTACAGGTGAGCACAGCCGGGCCGCCGCTGTCAGAAATTTCCAGGAAGAGACAATGCGCCTGGCAATAGAGTCCCTGAAACGGCATCCAAGGGAAAAACGGAACATCTCAACTGTTACTGTTACTATTTCGGAAAAAAACCTGGATAAAGTTAACGAAATGATAAAGGGATTCAGAGAGTCGATACTTAAGTATGCCAAAGATGAGCTGGTGGCAGATAAGGTGTATCAATTGAACATTCAGTTCTTTCCATTGACTGATTAAAGTGACAATGAAAAAAAAGATAATATATCTGGTATTGATGTCTGTTTTTGTTTTATTGAGGTGCTCTGGAAACGGCAATCTGGCAGGTGCCGGATCCGAGACCACAAACAGCCTTATGGGAGTGATTTATCAGGCTGGTCTCAAGCCCGTACCCAATGCTCATGTGCATCTCTTTCCGTCTGACTACGATGCTGTAAAGGATGGCAATCTGCAGAAAAAACTTGCCGATACCACAGACAATCAGGGCAGGTACCTTTTTAAAAACCTGCCGGAGGGTACTTATGTAATTCTGGCCAGAAGCAATACCGAAAACACAAGTGCACTTGTGACCGGAGTAAGAACAAACGGGGATACTGTTAACGTTCCAGATGCTGTTCTGGAAACTTCCGGCGAGATCCGGGTCACTCTGCCTGAGGGAAAAAATGACAGCACAGGTTATGTATACATTCCAGGTACAGATATCTTTGCGTTTTTAGAAAGTGAGAACCGGGAAGTTATTCTGGGTAATGTGCCGCCTGGAAAAATTCCTGAGATCGTGTACTCAACAAAAGAGAATCAATCGATACAGATAATCCGGTCGGGGATAGAGGTGAGGCCCGGTGATAACGTGGTTGTGGAAAATCCGGAATGGAGATTTTCTAAAAACATTTTCTTCAACACAACCTCCACCGGTGTATCCATAAACCAGGTTGTCTGCAATTTCCCGGTACTGATCAGGTTGACATCAGCAAATTTCGATTTCAGTGAGGCCCGGGAGAACGGGGCAGATATTCGCTTTACAAAACCGGACAATTCCTTTCTGAACTTCGAAATTGAAAGATGGGACAGGGATGCTGAACGTGCGGAAGTATGGGTCAGAGTCGATACTATTATTCCCAACAACAACACTCAGTACATTGTCATGTACTGGGGGAACCCGGAGTGTGAAAGCACATCTGACGGAAGTGCGGTATTTGATACGGCTATTGGTTTTCAGGGTGTATGGCATTTAGGTGAGAACGGGAATACAACATCCTTTGATGCAACTTATAACCGCTACGATGGTACTCCTCACGGTATGAGTGAACGATCATCAGTAAATGGTATCATAGGCAGGGCACAGAGTTTTGATGGTATATCGAGTCATATAACTATGGCAGGTTCCGCAGATGGTAAACTTAATTTCCCGGAGGACGGTTCCTATTCAATCTCTCTCTGGGCGTACGCTGAAACTATTGATTCCGCATGGCATGGACTCGCCGGTAAGGGACATCGTCAATATTATCTCCAGTTTAAATGCTTCCCTGATCTCAGTCCTTCATGGGAATTTGTTGAATACCAGGACCAGGTTGGCTGGGAGTTCAGTGAGCATTTCCCATCCACAACTCCTGTAAACGGACAGTGGTTTTATCTTACCGGTGTCCGGGATGGAAACCGTCAGATGCTTTACGTGAACGGTGAAATAGCAGTTGATACAATACTGATCAACTGGAATGAACTCAGCAGAGTCACCGGTGGGGATTTCACTATTGGATGTCATTTGAATCCCGATTCTCTTCCTGCTCTGCATGGCTTCAATTTCTTCAAAGGGAAAATTGACGAGGTGCGTGTAATAAGCTCAGTTCCTGATGCAGACTGGGTCAGACTGTGTTATATGAACCAGAAAGAAGAGAATGTGCTGGTGGAGTTCAGACAGTAGAAAACTTCTAACATAAACTTTTTTGGAGATTTAGTCATGAAAAGAGATCTGAAAAAATGCTTTTTTGTGTTGTTACTTCTCTCAGGTGCCTTTACAGCTTACGGACAGAACGACTATGGCGTTCATGATCCCAGCAATATTGTGAAGGTGGGTGACAGGTATTACACATTTTACACCAGTAATGGTGTAGAGTGCGCCTACTCGACCGATCTTTGCACATGGCGCAAGGGCTCTCGTATTTTCCCATCCGGATTTCCATCATGGATAACACAGTATGTGCCTGAATTCGGGGGACACTTCTGGGCGCCGGAGGTGGTTTACATGAATAACAAGTGGCATGTTTACTACTCCTGTTCCAGTTTTGGATCGCGTCAGTCCGCAATCGGGCTTGCTACTTCTCCATCCTTAACAAATCCCAACTGGCAGGATCAAGGTATGGTGGTTTACACAAATAATTCTTCCAATCATAATGCGATAGATGCGGATGTGATGCGCACGAGCGATGGGAAAGCATATCTGATTTATGGATCGTTCTGGAATGGCATAGTCATGACTGAACTTGACACAACAACAGGGAAGCCTTTTAACCGCACAAACCTGACGTATGTCGCGAATGGAAATCCGGAGGCGGGTGCGGCAATTCAGCATGGAGATTATTATTACCTCTTCTTCAACAGGGGAAAATGCTGTGATGGAGTCAACAGCACATATCAGATATTTGTCGGCAGATCAACCAATCCTCTCGGACCGTTTGTTGACAAAAATGGAACAAAGACGAGCAGCAATGGTGGTACCCTGATTTTATCTACCAGAGGGCGCTTTATCGGCCCCGGACATTTCGGGCTTTTCAAGGAGGGAAATTATGAGTTCATGTCATATCACTACTATGATGCCAACCAGAATGGTGCCTCAAAACTCAAGATCAGCACTATTACCTGGCAGGATGGGTGGCCTGTAGTGAATACGGATTTCAATCCCTGCGATCCCAGGGATGTCAAGGATTGTGCAGGAGTGAATAATGGTACTGCTTATCTGGATCAATGCGGTACATGCGTGGGAGGAAACACAGGGAAACAGCCTTGTACCCGGGACTGCAATGGTGACTGGGGTGGTGATGCTTCTACCGATGAATGCGGTGTTTGTGTCGGCGGTAAGACTGGTTTAGTCCCATGCACCGGGTCGATTCAGGGAGAGGATGCTTTTGATTTCGATGGTGTATTCGAGGATGTGAATGCAGGGTTTATCGGTTCAGGATACCTTAATTTTCACAATGAGACCGGAACAACAGC
>DAOTAZ010000294.1:0-4775 GCA_035382965.1 Chitinispirillaceae bacterium
CCGCCAGGCATTCGGGTACATTGACCAGTTTAAAAACGAGATCTTTGTAATTAAAATCGACGATGTCCTCATTTCCAATCCCTTTTTCCCGGTTTTTATCAAGGACCTTGTCCTTCTTCACAAAATGGGAATAAGGATCATTCTGGTCCCGGGCGCCAGGACACGTATCGATGATATACTTAAAACCTACAAAATCGAATGCCAGTCAGCAAACGGAATCCGTATCTCACCTCCGGAAGCAATCCCTTTAATCAAGATGGCCGCTTTCGATGTATCCAATAAAATTATGACCATGCTGGCAGAAAACGGCGCACAGGCGGTAATCGGGAACTGGGTGAGGGCCCGGGGCATCGGAGTAAGAGAAGGAATTGATTTTCAGAGTTCCGGAATAGTCGAGAGGCTCCAGATTGACGTCATCAAAAATGTCCTCGATGATAACCTTATTCCCATATTTCCCAATATTGGATGGAGTCTCAACGGCAAACCGTATAACCTCTCCTCAAACGATCTCGCCTTCACAATCAGCATCCAGTTGAACGCGGCAAAGCTGTTCTTTGTAACCGACAAAGGTGGAATATCCGCAGACGGGTTCAATATACCTGAGGGAGTTTATGTATCAAGCGACAACGTAATCTCTCAGCTAACACTGAAACAAGCCACTGCCTTTCTTGAATTGAACTCAGGCTCAGAAGACAAAGAGAAACTGGAACTGATAAGACTTGCGCACAGGGCCTGCGAAAGCGGGGTTAAACGTGTACATATAATTAACGGCCATGCTGAGGGAATGATATTGAAGGAGATTTTCTCCAGCAGGGGCTTTGGCACCATGATCTACGCCAACCAGCACGACCATATCCGCCAAATGACAATTGCGGATATCCCTGGTGTGCTCTCGCTGATGCAGCCTGCAATAGAGGAGAAAATCCTGGTCAAACGCAGTGTCTCTGACCTCCAGGACAAAGTTGATGATTATGTTGTTTACGATGTAGACGGCACTATACACGCATGCGGAGCCCTGCATACCTTTCCTGACCGCCAGGGAGAGATTGCAGGAATAGTAGTCGATGAAATGTACACTAATCTGGGTATTGGCAAAAAAATAGTAGAATATCTTATAGAAAAAGCGATAAAGGCTCGTCTTAAATCGGTTTTTATTCTTACCACTCAGACATCGGACTGGTTCTCGCAACTGGGTTTCCAGAAAGCATCAGTTGCCGATCTTCCCGCTGAAAAACGCACTCACTATAACAGCAGCCGTAACTCTCTTGTGTTAAGATATAAGCTAAGCAGGTACAAAACCCGAAGAGTCTTCGAAGTTGAATAAATAAACAGCCGTGAAGTCTGAATTATCTGTGCAGAAAGCGCAGATAATTCAGATACAAAACTTTACTACACTACTGCTTTCTCCAGGCACACCAGTAGGGATACCCGTCCTGATCTCTGAGAATAAGCACCCTGTCCTTGTATCTCACTTCAGCAGCCATAATTGTTGGTTTACTGTTTATCGAAACCTTCGCCCCTCTCACCTCTACTTTGTTTCCGATAGAAAGGTTCATATCCTGATGAAGCACAAACCAGGCAGGACCAAGATGAACCACAAACTCCTCATTGCTGGTTTTAAGAGAGAAACAGATTCCGTAAGACATATCGTTTGATGGTATCACCGTGTCTATCTTGGAAATGGTGCCATAATATGACTGAAGCGAATAATTGTTGTACATCTGCTCATACCGGCTGCCCAATCCCCAACCGTCACTGCCCCTGAATTTGATAGACATCTGAGCCTGACTCTGTGCAGGCATAAAAAGGGCAATCAAAACTGCTGAGATCTGTAATAACTGCTTCACTCGGCATCCTCCTGAAAATTGGTGAGCACTGTGTCCTGATTTCAATATATTAAATGTACCAGGAAAGATAAAAGGCAACAGAAAAGATCTCTTTCATGAATTTTCCAGGAATTCAATCAATTCCCCGGGGCTACTTACCAGTAAATTAGCACCACTGAGAGTAAGTTCCTCTCTGCCCCGGAACCCCCACAGTACTCCCACAGCAAACATCCCTGCCCCTGTCGCAGTCGCCATGTCAATACCCGAATCTCCAAGGTAGATAAACTGAGATGGAGGTATCCCCATCTGCTCTGAAATGTAGATGGCAGATGCCGGGTCGGGTTTGTCAGGGAACTTTCCTGCTCCCAACACTATTTCAAAAATCGATTCTTCAAAAAAATGACGAATCGATTTAAGGGTGAATTCATGAGGTTTGTTGGATAACACAGAGAGCCTCAATCCGTTCTCCTTAAGCCACTTCAGCATGCTCTCAATCCCATCATAAGGACGGGTTTTCTCTGCCCACCCGGAACCATAAGTTCTCCTCATTTCAGAGAGACATTTCTCGATCACTGTATCGACTCGCTCTTTCTCAGGAAGAACCTTGCGAACAAGGGTTCTCATCCCCTCACCCACAAAAAGCTTGTATGCCTCCGCCTCATGCTGTGGAAAACCATTGTTTTTCAGCACCTCATTCATCGAATCCGCAATATCCTGCAGCGTATTAAGAAGTGTTCCATCAAGGTCAAAAATCGCAGCTTTAAATTTCATCATTTTTTTTCCTTGTATCCGAGATTTTTCAGACCGGCAACTTCCTGTTGTGTCAATGGGCGAAGCTCTCCGCTGGGCAGATCATGAAGCCGCAATGTGCCAAACTGCACTCTTCTCAGCCTGCTCACCAGAAGCCCGATTCCCTCAAACATCCTGCGTACCTGGCGGTTTTTCCCCTCAAAAAGATCGATCTGATACCAGCACTGGCTCCCATCAGTTTCCGGTTCCACCTGACGCACATCCGCGGCATGAAGTACCTGTCCTTCAGATTCAATCCCCTCCTTCATCCGGACAATCTCTTCATCTGTCAATCTGCGGTTCACCTTCACCAGATAAACCTTCTTTATTCCGAATCTGGGATGAGTCAGAGCGTGAATAAGATCCCCGTCATTGGTAAGAAGAAGCAGACCCTCTGAATTGAAATCCAGCCTCCCGGCATAGTTAAGATGATCAGCGTCCAGTCCCTTTCTTCTCAGAGCATCGTAAATAGTAGGCCTGCCTTCAGGATCATTTTTAGTCACCATAAGCCCCCTGGGCTTGTGAAAAGCAAAATACTCCAGTTTCCGAAGCGGCTTCACCTCCTTGCCGTGGTATTCCACTTTATCTACACCAGGCCGGACACGGGCACCTAAAGCAGTCACCCTCTGACCGTTGATAAAAACATTTCCGGATGCGATCATCTCATCCGCTTTTCGCCTTGATCCAAGCCCGCACTGCGCCAGGTATCGATTCAGACGAATTTCACTCTCTGATTCACTTCCCATTTCTTCTCACCTGAAAATATCCATGAGCCCATTGGCCACCCTTACCTCCCGCATCAGCATACGTGAAATCCGGGAGGAAGAAAATCCATCCAGTGTATAACCGGCATAATTGAACATCACCTCCGGAAGCACCACAGTTCCTGCTCTCCGCTCAGGGTCAGCCTCCTTTACGGCTCTTATAATATCCTTAGCACATAACAAACCGGCGACTGTCACAGTCTCACCCATGTAATGATTTACCACCGGAACAAGCCTGATACTCCTGCTCTGCCTCTCCCCGGCTTCCCGTATAATCTTTTCCAGAAAGGGGAAGGCTGAAACAGATGTGAGCACAAGACGGTTTTTACCTGAAGATCTCCTGGATGAAACTGCTTTCTTCACCTTCTTCCACTCCTCGAGCAGTTGCCGAACCAGTCCTACTCCATTTTCTATCTGAGGATAGTCACCATAATAATTCCGTCCGGGAATCCTCATCCCGCCCTTTATAAAAAACTCATCAGCCAGAAACAGCTTTCTCGTACCGTCAATTTCTGCATGCCTGTCGCTCAGCAACTGTATTTCCCTGCAGATCGATGCAGCAGAAGGAGAATCAAACCCGGTCAAAGGAAACTTTCTAAACTTTGTAAGCCCCACCGGAACAACTGCTATAGAAAGGAGAGAATGACCCAGTGCCAGAAGATCCTCTACAGTCTTATTCAACACAGATCCATCATTATACCCTCTGCAAACCACAATCTGGGTGTGAAATGAAATCCCCATCTCTTTTAGAAATCCCAGTTGATCGAGAATCGGTGCAGCCCTGCGGTTGCCCAGTAATCTGTTCCGGACCTCCGTATCTGTCGCATGTACAGAGATGTAAAGAGGTGATATCCCAAGATACGCCAGCTTCTCCAGATCCTTTTTCTTCGCCCCGCTGAGAGTCACATAATTGCCATTCAGAAAAGAATGCTTGAAATCTTCATCTTTAATGTACAGACCCTTGCGCAACCCGGGCGGCATCTGATCAATAAAACAGAAAATACAGCGGTTACAGCATCTGTTTATGGGGTTCTCATAAAAATCCAGGCCCAGGAAATCACCCTCTTTCCGCTCAACCTGAAACCGCAGCTTTCTTCCCCCGCGCATGAGTACAACATTCAGAAAAGAATCCGCTGCGAAAAAACGGAAATCCAGTTCATCAGATATTTCCGATCCATTTATCTCCAGAACCAGATCCCCCCTCCTCAAACCGGAATTATAAAAAGGAGATCCAGCATGGATTTCCCTTATTTTAGCTCCACGAACCACCGCTTACCCTATCTTCCTTTCTCTCCGGAGGGATATTACCCTACCGGATTTTACGAATCTATTATAGTTTTAGTCATTGATTTTTCCAAATTAAGCAGAGGCCTGCTTTTAAAGGGCCTCCTACCCT
>DAOTAZ010000295.1:0-4772 GCA_035382965.1 Chitinispirillaceae bacterium
GCAGCCGTCTTCACCGGGAGGTTGTCAGGAAAGAGTCCGTTGCGGTGATGGCTGGAGGGATAAATCATCTGTTAAAGAGGGCCGGGATGTCGATGTTCTTTGCGGCTTTTACTCCGGATATAAAACCTGCGAATGTGGAGCGTTCTCTTCAGAAGCAGATTCACAGAATAAAGACTGATGGAATCACAACTGAAGAGATGGAGAAGGTGAGGAATTCAACTTTGACAAGCAGGACATTTGAGCTTTACTCTGCTGAAAACATCTGCCAGAGAATAGGGTTCAGCGAATGTATCGAAGGTGATTACCGGTTGTGGGTTGAGCGGATGGAGCTTTTGAAGAATCTCAATACAGAAAGGCTGATGGAAGTTGCGCGTAAGTACTGGGATGACTCCAGGAAGAGAGTGTTATATCTTCAGCCCAGGAGAACAAACCCCCTGCTTTACATAGGAGGGATTTTCAGAAGGTTGTTCCGGAAACATCCGGGAAGGGAAGAGGATTGATAAGTATGGAATTTCGCTTCCGGTTTCCTTTTATAGATGAATTTCTTCTCAAGTCCGGGCTCCGGGTCATACTTGCACCTGACAAGGAGCAGAATGGTATCGTAGCCATTTTACAGCTTCCGGTCGGAAAATTTTCGGATCCTCCGCGGAAAGAGGGTTGTGCGGAGCTTTGTTTTGAGTTGGTGCAGAAGGGTTCCGGGGAGCTTTCATCGGAGGAGTTTTCAGGAAAACTTGAGTATACCGGTGCCAGTGTTTTTTCTGAGGTTGGGGAGGAGCATTCTGTTCTGGGGATAAGGATGCTTTCCAGGAATGAGGATGAGCTTTTTCCGGTTTTCTGGAATATGATCCTTAGTCCAAGGATGGAAGAGAAGGAGTTCCGCCGTATCGGGCAGGAGATGGCCACTTCAATGCATGCTGAGTTGTCGGATCCCGCTGTAATCTCAAGTCATCATTTCTACAGTTCAATGGCAGGCAGGGAGCATCCGGCCGGAAGGTTTCATACACTTGACTCACTGAAAAATATCACAATTGCAGATGTTAAAGAATTCCATAAAAACCATTTTACTCCTGAAAGTTGTATTCTGACTGTAGCCGGAGATTTTGACCCGGAATCTTTTAAAAGTAAATGGCTTGCTTCTCTGGAAAGCTGGGTTGGGGATGGGAAGAAGGATGTTTTTTTTGCTCCAGCGGTAAATGAGTCCGGAAGTGAACTGAGGCTTGTGAACAAGCCTGATCTGACTCAGGCCACCATACTTCTTGGGCATTATGCCCCCGGGGAGTTGTACAGGTGGAGAAACGAGATGGCTCTTGCAAATTACATACTTGGAGCCGGAAACTTCTCGTCAAGGCTTATGACCCGGATTCGTTCCCTTTCCGGAAAAACTTACGGTATCTCTTCTCAGTTAGTTACCTCGAAGTATTTCGGGGCTTTTCTGATCTCTACTACTACTCTGAGTGCAACTGTTTCTGAGATGCTGAAGATGATCAGGGAGATATACGGTGATTTCTGCAGCAATGGAATCACGGAAGAGGAACTGGAGAGGGCGAAGCGGTTTGCTATCGGCAATATGGCTTTTCAGCTTGAAGGAATTTGCAGTATAGCGGAAAAACTGCTCTGGCTGCGTTTTTACGACAGGCCGAACTCCTATATTGAAGAGTTTGATGCCATGATAAACAGGATTTCTGTCGAGGATGTTAACAATTCGATCAGGGAATGTTTTTCACCTGAAAAACTGATTACCGTTATAGTGGGACGTAAAAAAGAGATCCTGCCTCAGTTGAAGTCATCTGTGGATGTCAGAAATTTTCATTTCCGGGAAAAGATTGGATAAATACCGGTCTTGTGCTGCTTCCAAAGTGGTAATTGCAGTTCCTGCTGCTGCATTATAAACTATATTTCAATGCATGACTGCTGTGGCCTTGAGTCTTGGGAGTAATCTGGGAGACAGGGGAGAGAATATCAGCAGGATGGAGTCCTTTCTGGAGGGTTTTTTAGGGGGGCCAATTCTCAAGTCCTCTTTAATGGAAACAGAGCCTCTTGGGGTGGAGGACCAAAACTGGTTTTTTAACCGGATAATCAGTGGTTTTTATAACAGAGAGCCTCTGGATCTTTTGTCAGCAGTTGAGAAAATTGAAAGAGAAATGGGAAGGGACAGAAAGGGGCTTCTCAAACCCAGGACAGCCGATATAGATATCCTGATATTCGGGGAGATGGTGATTAAAACAGAGCGGCTTACGATTCCCCACAGAGGAGTTTTAGAGAGAAGGTTCTGTCTTGAAGGATTGAATCAGATAGTGCCTGACTGGGAGTTTCCAGGCAGCGGGAAAAAGATCAGATGGTTTTTTGAGAATATGGACAGAGATATAAGGAAACAGAAGATAAGGTTTATCCAGAACTGAAGACAGGCTGTAAATGTTAACAGATGAAAAGAAAATACCTGCACATTTGAACTATATCTGTATTGAAGGGGTGATTGGTGCCGGGAAAACATCACTGAGCTACCTTCTGGCAGAGAGATTCAATGCCAGGACAGTTCTGGAGGAGGCGGAGGAGAATCCTTTTCTTCCCAGATTTTACACCGACCGGCGCATGTTTGCTTTTCAGACCCAGCTCTGGTTTCTGGTCTCTCGGTACAAGCAGCTCTCGGTGATGGTGGCGCAGCAGGATCTCTTTCATCAGATCACGATAAGTGATTATCTCTTTGCCAAGGACCGGATATTCGCAAGTATCAATCTTGACGAAGATGAGCTGAGCCTTTACAACAATATTGCCAGGGTGATGGAGTCATCTGTTGCTCAACCCGATCTTGTTGTATATCTCCAGACCTCAACCAGTGTTCTTTTAAAAAGAATCGAGAAGCGGGGAAGGCCCTATGAATTCAACATGGATGCAGATTACCTGGATCTGCTCAATTCTGCGTACAATCACTTCTTTTTCCATTACAATTCCACACCGCTTCTGGTGATCAATACAAACGATATCGATTTTGTAAATCGCAAAGAGGACCTTGATGAACTTGTCGAGCAGATAATAAACGTCAAGCCGGGAACAACATTCTACCAGCCGATGGGCGCAAAAGATAAAAATCTCCTTAAAAACAGCGAAAGAAAAAAGTCCGAGAACGGGTGATATTATGGTGATAGTCAAATCTGTGGCGGAGATGAAAAATCTCTGTTATACTCATCGAATTTCAGGAAACTCAATAGGTCTTGTCCCCACGATGGGAGCTTTGCATCAGGGCCATCTCTCACTTCTGGCCAGGGCATCAGACCAGGCGGATATAACCGTGATGAGTCTTTTTGTGAATCCTGCACAGTTTGGACCTCATGAGGATTTCGAGAAGTATCCCAGAGTTTTCGAACAGGACTGTGCCAAGGCTGAAGAGGCGGGATGTGACATACTTTTTGCTCCATCAGTTTCAGAAATGTACCCGGAACCCTTCTGCACATTTGTTAATGTTGAGAAGATAACCGAGACACTATGCGGGGCAACCCGAAAAGGGCATTTCAGGGGGGTAGCCACTGTTGTTTTAAAACTTTTCAACATAGTTTCTCCACAGGTAGCTGTATTTGGTCAGAAAGATGCGCAGCAGGTTGTTGTAATAAAGCGCATGGTTGAGGATTTGAACTTGTCTGTGAGTATTGATGTTGCTCCGATAGTCAGGGAAGGGGACGGTCTGGCGATGAGTTCCAGAAATTCCTATCTCACTCCATCGGAGCGTGCTGAAGTTCCCATGATTTTCGCAGGTTTGCAAAAAGCAGTGAAATGGTACTCTCAAGGTGAACGGGATGCAGGCGCTATTAAAGATGCTATTCTGAAGGAGTACTCTTCAGGGAAATACTTTTATCCCGAATATGTTGAATTAGTGGATACGATCTATCTCAGGCCGGTTGAAAAGATAGATTCTCCGGTTTTAGCAGCGGTGGCCTGTATCACAAAAGAAAGTAAAACCCGTCTTATAGACAACATCGTATTAGGAGGATCTTTGTGAAGAAGCAAGATGATGTGCCTTTGATTTTCAACCTCTTTCCCCGTCATTTCAAGACAATTGATAACTGGGCGGAAATAATACCTCATGTCAAAGAGATGGGCTTCAATGCGATTTTTGTCAACCCTTTTCACGAGACCGGATTTTCCGGAAGCCTGTACGCAGTCAAAGACTATTATCGTCTCAATCCTCTTTTCCTTAAAAAAGGCCAGGGCCCTTCTGATTTCAGCCCCCTTAAAAAATTCATCAAAAAATGCAAAGACAATGACATGGATATCATAATGGATCTTGTCATTAACCATACTGCATTTGACTCGGTTCTCACCACAAGTCATCCTGAATGGTACAAACATGACAACGAGGGAAGGCTTGTGAACCCTTTTGCAATAGATCCCGGTGATGGCAACAAAGTAACGGTGTGGGGAGATCTGGCGATAATTGATAATGGCGGCAGCTCTGACAGAGAAGGTTTATGGAATTACTGGGACAGTCTGGTTGCCTTTTTTCAGAAAATGGGAATTCTGGGATACCGCTGTGATGCTGCTTATCAGGTTCCCGCACCTTTGTGGGAGAGATTGATCTCATCTGCAAAGAAGAGGGAGCCGGGTACGATGTTTTACGCGGAGACTCTGGGATGTCAATTGTCCCAGATCGAGGCTCTTGCCCACGTGGGATTTGACTACCTCTTTAATTCCTCAAAGTGGTGGAAATACGACCAGCCCTGGGCTCTTGATCAGCATCAGTCCAACAAGTCGATTTTGCATCACTCTTGTCCTCTGCTCGT
>DAOTAZ010000296.1:0-4759 GCA_035382965.1 Chitinispirillaceae bacterium
ACTCCGATGATAGAGATGTGGCTTTATGTAGAGGATGCGGATCGCATTTTCGACCAGGCAGCCAAGGCGGGATGCGAGGTAACGATGCCTATTGCAGATATGTTCTGGGGTGACAGAGTTGGGCAGGTGAAAGATCCTTTTGGTCATATATGGTCAATTGCTTCAAATGTGTGGGAATTGACACCTGAGGAGATGAAGGAAAAAGAGAAAGAGTGGCTTAAACAATCTGGAATGTAAGAAGAGTTGCTCTTTAAATGGGTAAAGAACCGTTTGCAATCGGTTCTTCACCCGGTTCTCAATTCACAAGGTCTGCAAAGGGAGTTCAGGGCAGATTCAATCAGGAAACTGCTGCCTGACTTTCAGCGTTCCTCTTATTGACTTCTTTCACAACATTTTCCGCAAGAGTATATCGAAGAATTCCCCTGAGTTCCACAGAGGGGCGGTTTGGGTCGTGATTTCTGAACAGGTCAATGAGATTCCTTATAATCTGCACTGGGGTCATGATTATTCCCCATGGAAAGCCCCACCAGCCAATGATAAGAGAGAGAAACGCTGCGCCTGCCTGTTTTTTTGTCGCGCAGGAGCGGCAGCAGATATGCATTTGTGATTTCCAGGATGTAAAAAGGAGAAATGAATAAACCAAATGTGATTGGTATACATCAACCGGTCTCCGTCCACTGCATTTCGGGCAGATTCCTGAATGGACTTGATTAACATATTGATCAACCATATCCTGAGGTAATTCATTTGCTACTAATCTCAGCACACTTTTCCTGACACATTCATCATTGCAATATATCTGACCATCAACTGTTTTGCCCTGAAAAAGGAAAGTCTTATTACAAAAAGCACACCTTTTCATGATTAAGCCTTTTAAAAGGGTTAAGAGTGCATGTGGCCGGATACTCAGGATTCCAGGCTGTTTTTATTATAGCGTATTCTGCTTGTTGAATCAAAACAATTCCTCTGATTTCGTATCTGAAATATCTACACTTTTGTCTGAAAATTCAGAGAGTTGTCTGATATCAGAAAGCCATAAATACAATCCTGATACCTGTCAAGGCGAGGGCTGCGGCAAGGAGACGTATAATCCATTGTCCGTGGAGTTTTGATGAGAGTATAGCTCCAACCTGCGCTCCGGGAAGTACTCCTGAGATGAGGAAAACTAACTGGAAAAGTGAGAACCGGGAAAAAGATCCGGAAACAATATGAACAATGGTACCTGTAAAAGCCATGATAAGGAGTGTTAGATGTGATGTGGCAGTAGCAATATGAACAGGAAAATTCAGTAATCGGACGAGGGATGGTACATGGATTATACCTCCTCCAATACCAAGCAGACTCGACAGATAACCTACGATCAGACTGATCCACATCCCGATTTTCAGATCAAATGAGTAAACATGTGTTGTACCGTTTTTCTCTATTATTCTTCTTGTTGTAGGTTCCTTAATTTTCTTCTTTTCTTTTTTTTCAACAGAAGGTTTGTGAAAAATGAGATACAACGACAGCATAAGCATCAGACTTCCGAAGATTGCATTAAAGGACTGGCGGGATATTTTGTCTGTGCTTAATACTCCCAGGATTGCACCCGGTACCGTGACTGAAGCAAACAGCAGCGCGGATCTGTAATCGATCCGTCCCATGCGGCCATAGGCAATAGTTCCGGAAAGTGCATTAAAAAAAATAACAGCAAGAGAGATAGCCGTAATATTGTCCGGACTCACTCCCGGATACATTAGAAGAAGCACCGGAACAAGTAAAAAACCGCCGCCAGCTCCTATCATGGTGCCAACAGTGCCGACTGCAAATCCCAGAGGAATAAGCCATAAAAACTGTTCTGACAATAGTATGCTTTCCTTTAATTCTTTAACTCATTCGGGTTTCTGTAAAAATAACTATTGTGGTTGTAGTTCGAAACGCAACAAAGAGATTTGAGTTGGGGTGAAAGGAATGTGCCAGATAAATTACCTTTAAACCGCTAAGGTGTTAGTTTACCTTTGAGGTGAAAATGTGAATTAAGCTGTTAAAGTCATTAATTCACCTTTGAGGTGAAAATATGATTAAACCACTTAACTCATTGATTTGCCTTAGAGATAATAATGTAACTTAATCCATTAGGTGATCAGGTAGAACAGGGTTACTCGTGGCTCAAATCTTCAGTTCGCTATTCCGGAGATTTTCTACTGATAATTCATCTTCTCTTGCCACTGCAGGATTTCATCTTTCTGGCCAGGGCCCGCAGTGATGTCTTTTCCCATTCCCTCCACAGTTCATAGTGCTCAAAGTCGCGCTCATGTTGTTTAAATTCGCGACCGTGAATTACATGCCTGCCGTTTTTGAAATAGGGTGGAATGACTATGTGAAGCATCTCATGGTACATCACTGCTTCTATCGCAAACTGTGGGACTTCAGGATGATTGTAGACGCCGGCTATTGTGATGAGGTTGAAACGGGTGCCGTCTGCAGCAATTCTTGTGCTCTGGTATGATGTCAGGGAGCATTTTGATCCCCATCGAAGTACGGCGCTCAGTGAGCCGCCAAAGTAACGCCTGTTCAAGTCATCAAAAACCAGACGCAGATCGTAATTGCAGCCCATTGTCCTTTTTTCAAGTTTCACTGGATCTATTCTTGTCATCCTCAGGTGTGGGATATCCAGGTCTTTTATGTAGGATTGTATGCGCCTTTCCAATTCGACTTTGTTTCTTCTGAATACGGGGGATTGCCTTCTTCTTTCAGTTAAAGGAAGAAGTGCCCACTCAATAAGAGCAGCTTTGATTTCATCCGGAGCGCTTTCCAGATAAGATGGAAGAGTCAGGGTGCGATGTCCATTGGAACGGCTTATTTTCACATGCCAGCTCTTCTTTAAGCGGGGACTGAGAAAAACTGTAAGACCTTTTATATTTCTGGAATCGATTAGCTTGCTGAACTGGGAATCGGGATTTCTAATCATCGGTACTGCCTGAAGTGTTTGAAAAACTAAATCTATTTCGAAATATACTACTGTCATCAGAGTTTTAATAGTCAGAAGCTCTTCTTTGTGACTAAAACAGCAATGAGCAAGAGTTATTTTTTTTATATGTCAGAACAGGAAAAAAACGAGAAAAAACGGGTGATGGTGGCTATGAGCGGCGGGGTGGACTCTTCCGTAGCTGCATATCTTCTCTGCCGACAGGGACACCACGTAGTAGGGGTCACTATGTGCCTGGGTATCGTTGACACATCGGGGGAGGCCCAGTGCTGTGGACCTGAAGCGGTCAGGGATGCAAGAAAAGTGTGTGAAATCCTCGATATTCCCCATTATGTCATGGATTTTTCATCAAAACTGCATGCAGATGTGATCACTGATTTTGTAAATCAATACACAGAGGGGCGCACACCCAATCCATGCGTACGCTGCAACCGGTATCTCAAATTCGGATCATTGCTTGATTATGCTCAATCGTGTGGTTTCGATTATATCGCCACTGGCCACTACGCCGGTATTGCTATTTACAAAGACAAGCCTGTCCTGAAACGGCGTTTAGGTGACCCGAAGGATCAGACCTATTTTCTTTACAGCATCCCTTCATCCCGGCTTAAAAAGATTCTCTTTCCGCTTTCTGAAACAGATAAACCGCAGGTAAGGGAACTGGCCAAAGAGGCTGGACTCCCTGTGGCATCCAAACCGGAAAGCCAGGAGATATGTTTTGTCCCTGGCAACGATTACCGGGCGTTTCTCAGAAGATACGACTCTTTCAAGACCGAACCTGGAGAATTTGTCAATTCCAGGGGAGATGTTTTAGGCACACACAGTGGAATAAGTAACTATACTGTAGGGCAGAGGAAGGGACTCGGGATCGCTTCAGGAAAACCTCTTTACGTACTGTCTATTGATAAAGAGAAAAACAGGGTTACTCTCGGAGACAAGGAAGAGCTCGGAGCATCCGCACTGGTTGCAGGTGAAGTCAATATGCTTATGGATGAGATTCCCGATGAGGTGACAGCCAAGATACGCTATTCGCAGTTTGATTTTGCATGTAAAGCAAGGCTTCAGGACGGGAAACTTATTGTGGAGTTCCTTGAGGCACAGAATGCAGTAACACCTGGGCAGTCTGTCGTACTTTATCACAAGGAACTGGTTGTGGGTGGAGGCATAATCGAAAGAGCTGTCAGGTAAAGGCCGGGAGACCGTATCAATTCAATAAGAGGGTGATAAAGAGCTGTATTGGCGTGATCTTTTCTGATCAAACCTACACATGTTAATCCCTTTTTGTGACCAATTCCCTATATTTATTCACCCCGTGTTTGTAACTGTGGCTCACTGCACTTTAATTTTCTACCTGTTGGATAAGTCCTTTTCTGTAAATAATCGAGAATAAACTTATCATGAGAATCCATCCGGTTCTCCTTTAAGAGAAACCAGCACCTCGTAGCAGGAATTGATTGTAAAATCGAGTTCCTCCCGGGTATGTGCAGATGACAGGAAGAAGGCCTCAAACTGGGATGGGGCGAGATAGATCCCTTTATTCATCATGCCATGGAAAAATCTGGCGTATAGGTTTCTGTCAGCCCTGCGTGCCGATTGGGCGTCGTGAACATCTTCGCCACCATTGAAAAAAAGTGTCATCATGGAACCAACCCGGTTCAGTCTTACTTTGACACCTGCTTTGTCGAAGGAATCCAGGAGTCCCTTTGAGAGATAAGCAGCATTTTTCTCCAGAGTATCATAGAAACCATCTGTCGAATGGATCACTTTCAAAGTAGCAAGTCCAGCACT